>CALFHN010000157.1 GCA_937876355.1 uncultured Bacteroidota bacterium
TAACCTACGTCATGTCAGATCAGAATTTAAAGAATCATGCCAAGATTGTACCTCTATTTCATTTTGGCGTTCTCATCGGTGGATTTTTGACCGTTATTGGTGCTTTTGTGCACCTGTTTTCGGCTTGGGGCGAGGGAGATCATTACACGCTTTCGTTGCTTGCCGTTATGTCTATTATCCTGCTACTGGCAGGAATCTTCGGTCGTATTTTCGCGCTAAAAGCGCAAGATCGTGCCATTCGCGTCGAAGAAAATCTACGTAATTACGTCCGAAATGGAGCGTTGTTGGATCCAAAACTGACTACACGTCAAATTATTGGCCTTCGATTTGCGCCAGACGCAGAGTTTGACGACTTGGCTAAAAAAGCGGTTGCCAACAACATGAGCGAAAAAGAAATCAAATCGGCTATCAAAAACTGGAAAGCGGACGAATACCGCGCCTAACAACGGTGGCATTGTGTTTTGCTATTTGATCAAATTGATTATGTCATTTAGAATCAAATCGACTGAAAAGAATACGACGTGCCCCATGAAGGTGGGGGCAACAACAGATTCGGCCAGGCCCCAAAGGGCCTGGCCGGTGTTTTCTGTACTACACCCCGTATTCAGATTCATGATTACTGGTGGTAGGTTGCAAGGCCTCTTAATTGTGGTTCTGGCGTTTGGATTGGCATCGTGCGGTCCGTTGGAGCCGCTGGGGCAAGAAGACCTTGCCATAGACTTAGGTGGCGGGACAAAAATTGGCACTAGTACGTCGCTAATAAAGAGCGACACCTGGAATCTAGCATACGTTTCTAGATTGCAAGTGCCCGTGGGGGACATTGACGTCACCTATTTGGATGGAAGAGTTCCTGAAACGGTTAATTTTGAAACGGAGGGTACAACTATTACCCGGCACCGCGTTTTGGACTGGGGTCAGCTTCAGCTAAAAGACAACGGGTTTTTCCAGTTTATCCTTCAATATAGCCGGTTCGCTGTTCGGCCAGGTTCTGATATTGGCCCAACTGCTGTTTGCAGCGTAGATATGAGGGGTGTGTATGGCGTCAAGGACGGCACGATCATTCTTTATCCTGAACGCTTTCCTACTGATCGGATTGTTTTGCAACTTGATGCTTTGGGTTCATTGCGCAGCCTAAAGATGCCAACAAAATGCTCCGGATTCGAAAACGGGACACTTTTTGAGTCCAATATTTTACTTTCAAACCTTGTAATGAACGCCGTTCGGTAGCTGCCTTTATGACTACTTTTCGAACCGTTCGGCCGGCTCCGAGTGAATACAACAGTTTTTATGCTGGATATGTCAACGCTGTGTCTGATGGGGATATAATCGAGGCTCTAGTCTCCCAGAAAAGCTCCTTGCTGAACTGGATTGATTCTGCCTCGACGAAACAGGCAGATTTTAGATATGCTCCAGGAAAATGGTCCGCAAAGGAGGTTGTCGGTCATATTATCGACACCGAATGGATATTTACGTACCGCGCTCTTCGATTCGCAAGAGGGGACCAGTCGCCGCTTCCCGGAATGGACCAAAATCAGTTCATGGAAGGGGCAAATTTTGCAGAGCGATCGCTTGGTGACTTGAGAGTGGAGTTTTCCGGACTACGTACCGCTTCGACGCAATTAATGGGCAGTTTCTCTGAAGCCGTATTGGATCGAGTTGGAATCGCTAGCGATTGTCCTTTCACGGTTAGGGCCATGATGTGGATTACGGCCGGACACTGCCAGCATCACCTTACTATTCTGAACGAACGTTACAAAATGTCATGAACAGATTATTGTGTTGGGGTCTCGTTTTGGCTTCGATTCTTTTTTCGGCCTGCTCGAATCAAAAAGGACCAGAAAATGCTAACGAAGAAATCTGGATTCAGCTTTTTGACGGGACAAGCCTGAACGGTTGGACGCCAAAAATTAGGGGATACGAGTTCGGCGACAACTTTGCTGAAACCTTCACCGTTCGAGACAGCGCCATTTCTGTTTCGTATGAAGGATATGACACGTTTGGCGAAAAATTTGGGCACTTATTTTACGTTTCGCCTTTTTCATTCTATAGATTGGCCGTGGAATATCGATTTACGGGCGAACAAGCGCCGGACGGGCCAGGTTGGGCTTATCGTAATTCTGGAATAATGATTCATTCGCCTCCTGGCGAAACGATGTTGATCGATCAAGACTTTCCCATATCAATAGAAGTCCAGCTCTTGGGAGGAAACGGCGAAGACGAGCGGTCAAACTCAAATTTGTGTACTCCTGGGACAAACGTAGTCATGGACGGCGAGTTGGTTACGCGTCACTGTGTTAGTTCGACTTCCACAACCTACCACGGCGATCAGTGGGTTCGGGCAGAAATTGTGGTTCTCGGAGATTCTTTAATTTCTCATTTTCTGGGTGGCGAAGAAGTACTTCAGTATACCAAGCCTCAGATGGGTGGTGGCAATGTCGATTCTTTTGATCCGGAAATCAAAGTTGATGGCCAAGTCCTGACTGGAGGATTCATTTCTCTTCAAAGCGAAAGTCATCCCGTCGAATTTAGGAAGGTTGAATTGTTGAACCTAAAGGGCTGTATGGATCCAAAAGCTACAAAATACAAGTCCTATTTTGTCAACAACGACGTATCGATGTGTTTTTATTAAGGCACTAGGAATTCATCGAGATCGATGTAACCTTTTTGTCTTATTCACGTGACAAGGCTGCGGGAGCATGTATTCTTGCAAATATGCGGAAACGACCCCAAGCGGCCACTCGGGCCGATTAATGTTCGTTGATTCACTACAATCCAAGCTATGAAGAAGACTTTTTGGACTTTATTCGCTGCTCTAATTCTATTTGCAACCGGCTCAATTGCCAATGCTCAGAATTTCGGCGGCGCGGTTGCAATCTCAGGTTCTGACGTATTTGTCGGTCAATCTGGTCAAAATGCTACCAATTCACCCGTTTACGTTTATCGCAAAGCGGCAGACGGTAAATGGGAAGAATCTGCACAATTTGTTCGTTCGGACAACGATGGCAATGACGACCGTTTTGGCCGTGCCATGGCTGCCGATAATACCGCGCTCTTAATCGGAGCCACCTTGGTAGAAGAATCTACTGGTGCTGTTTACGTTTTTACTAAAAACGCCGCAGGTGAGTGGACTGAATCGCAGAGATTGACCCCTCCCGGATTGGCTGAAGGAGATAGTTATGGTCGGTCCATTGCGCTTTCAGACAAATTTGCGCTGATTGGAGCGGCCGGGGCCGATAGCTCTCGTGGTGCGGTTTTCGTATTTAAACGCGAAGGAAATGGCTTTACCTATCATAGCAAATTGACACAGGACGAAGTTGAAGAAGGAGCATTATTTGGTTTGACCGTAGTAATGCACGGAAGCAAGGCTCTTGTCTCGGCTCAAGCAAATGGACAAGAGGAGGGCAAAGCGGATCATGGAGATGTCTTCTCTTATATCTACGACTCGGCAACTGATACGTGGAAAGACGGAGGCAAATTGCCCAAATTTCAGAACATATTTGACAATTCCGGATTTGGAAGTGGTCTTTCCATGAACGCTGACCAAGCCATTGTAGGAACGCCGGCGCTCAGTGGTGGAATTGGCGGTGCAGTTGTTTATTCGAACAGTGGCGGTGGTTGGAGCTTTGCAGGAGCACTTCTTCCGTTCTATGTAACAAATGGCGGAAGCGGTTCATTCACTGGCATCATTGGTGACGAAGTCTGGGTTGGCAGTGCTAGCCAAGCATTTGAATACTTAGGCGACGAGAACGGTTTTTCCAGCGCCCAAATGCTTGCTCATGGTGGCACTTCAGGCATGACGGCAAGCGCCTACAATGGTAGTATTGCAGTTGTTGGTTCAGGCCAAGCAGACGGCGGCTCAGGCAAAGCGTTCATTTTGGAGAAGGATGATCACGGATGGGACGTTGTCGCGGAATTTGAAACGGCATTTGTGGAATTGTACCCATCTGTTTCAGGAGCCGAAGTTAAATGTGCCGAAGGCACGGCAAGTGGTTTTGACTGCTCTGAAGTGGACATGCTTTCCTTCGTTTCCATCGGCGACTTGGGTGGCGGAAAGGGCATTCGCATGAACGATGTTTGGGGATGGACGGATTCAGAAACCGGACACGAATATGCACTTGCAGGCCGTACTGATGGTACGTCCTTCATAGATGTTACGAACCCTGAAAACCCACTTTATTTGGGCGATCTCCCAATGACAGAAGGCGCTACTGCGGCTGCTTGGAGAGACATCAAAGTGTTCCAAAATCATGCTTACATCGTCTCAGACGGCGCTGGTCAACACGGTATGCAGGTATTTGATTTAACCCAGTTGCGCGATGTTAGCGGGCCACAGATGTTTGAAGAGACCGCTCATTATGGTGAAATCGGTTCTGCTCACAACATCGTGATCAACGAAGGATCCGGATTTGCATATGCAGTTGGGGTTAATAGCGGAGGCGAAACCTGTGGCGGTGGCCTTCACATGATTGATATCAATATGCCGACCGAGCCTAAATTTGCTGGTTGTTTTGGTCACGAAGGAACGGGTCGCTCTGGAACTGGCTATTCACACGATGCACAATGTATCATTTATGCCGGTCCCGACACGGAGCACGGCGGAAAGGAAATTTGTTTTGGCGGCAATGAAACGGCAGTTTCAATTTCAGACGTAACCGACAAATCCAATCCAATTGCGCTTTCTACTGCTGAATATCCAGGTGCTGGATATACGCACCAGGGCTGGATCACAGAAAACCACGAGTACTTTTACGTCAATGACGAATTGGATGAAGTTGGTGGGACTCAGGCCCTAACAAGGACGCTAATTTTTGATGTCCGCGATCTTGACGACCCTGTTCTTGTGAAAGAACACATGGGAACGACGGCTGCGTCAGACCATAACTTATACATTCGCGGTAATTATATGTACCAATCGAATTATAGCTCAGGTCTTCGCATTCTTGATATCTCAGATCCGGCCAATCCAGTTGAAGTTGGATATTTCGACGTCAATCCCGTCGGAGACAACGAAGCTGGATTTAACGGTACATGGAGCAATTACCCTTATTTCGAAAGCGGAACGATTATCGTTACGGGAATCGAATCAGGTCTTTTCATGTTGAAGAAACGCCAAGTCGATTTGTAGCTTGATGCCTGTTTTTTTGAGGTATTCAAAAAAACAGGCATATAGAAATGAGACCTTTGTTCATTTCCCTACGGCTTATATATTGTAGTCGGAGATTAAGTGGGCCGGCGTTGCCGGCCCACTTAATTCTTCCGAGCATGTTAAACTCATTTTTTGTACAAATGAATACTCGAGCACATTCGCTCTCTGGCCTAACTGATCACGTGTCTCATGCGACAGGCGTGCGTCGAGGTGATTTGAATCCTGGAGATGTGCTCATGTTGTATACTTTGAATTCCGTCTATTCTGCTCGTTTTCTGAATAATGGTATGTTTGCAGTTTCTGGCGGCTGGTTTGATTCGAATCATTCAGTAGAAGTACTCACGACTATAGCCGGCTGCACTTGGGGTGGAAAATGTATTCATCAGGACCTGGTTGCTAGCCCCGGTATGCGAGTAGAGTTTGGCAACAGAGTGCTTACTTCCGTTTTGCAACGCGTTGTCAAGATTCCAGGCCCGTTGTTGAACTAATCCGTGTCGATCTTGCCACCGGATTATCGAATTCACAATTCGGAATACAGAATTCAAGACACAGCCCCGCTTTCCTCAGAATCCCGTAGGAGAGCATCTTGAAGCCATTTGGATGGAAACCCGAACACAACAATAAGATGCGATGCGAGCTTTTGTGGTCGCCATTCAACCGCATCGTTCCACGTAGTCTTGATTGCGACCCTCTCCACTCATAGATTTTAAGTCAAGTGTCGTCCCCCCCCCGGACCTTAGGCGACAAACAGACCCCGTAAATTATGATTGGAATTTCCCGACTTGGGGAATTGTGCGCCTTCACGTTAGTCATGTTAATGACGGCCGTGTTTGCCCCGCCCGTTTCTGCGCAATTCAAAGTGATAGCGAAGCCTTCTTCGGTAGGTTCGGGCGATAGCGTAAATATTTTTCTTCGCAATGATTCCTACGAGTCAGTTTCAGGGTTTCTTACTTCAATTCCCACCGATTGGACTGTCGTTTCAGCATCGAACAGGACGGAGAAGGGACGATATTCCGAATTGAAGTTTGAGGAAACCAAGGACGGTAAAGTGCTCATCTTTGGAGCAAAAAGCCTCCGATTCGGCGACGTAATTTTGTTGAAACTGAAAGCATCTGGCACTGAAGGGAGAAGCACGGTGACTTTTTCTCCATTCATCACGCAAGCCACATCAGACGTCTTTCGAGGATCCACTTCAGTAGTGTTTTCACCAACGAATGCAAAAAGCCCTCGTACGCTAAAAAATAGGGTGGCTGTTTTTGGGGAGGAGGCATCTCAGCCGGTCATTGTCGACATCCCGACCGAGTTTCAGATAGCATACAACATTCCTTACACCCTTTCGGCATGGGTGAAAACCACTAACGTAAACGTAGTTGTTTTGTCGTCGTGGACAGGAGAAGAGGACGATGATTATGCCATCGAATGGGTGTTGGACCCTCTTGGGTACTTGGAGTTTTATCGGGGCTATGACTCGAAACACGTTTCAATGCGCAGCAAGAGCCCGGTATCGGATGGGAATTGGCATTTCTTGACTTTTGTCTATGATCCTGCCGAAGAATGGTCGCGATTGGCGGTGGACGGCGAGTTTGTAGATTCTCTGTTTCATGTCTACTCATCCCCAAATAACACAGTGCGTGAACTGGGCCTAGGGGGGCGATTGTCGGTTCCTGAACTGAAAGAAATTGGGGTGTTTTCGGGGCAAATGGACATGCTCAGAATTAGTCCTGACGTATGGAATTCTTCGAGGCTTAAATCAGAAATGAAACGACCCAATTTGACCAGTGATTTTGTACTGGATTTCGAAAATGAGGGACTGAATCGCGCAATAGTATCTACCTTATCGGACTTTAGTTTTGGCCGAAATCAGATTCCTGTTTCGATACACTTGTCGGACCTCGGTGTACAGATTGTTTGGCCTTTAACAGAACCCGATGTCATACAATATCTTGTGGAACGGTCTTTTGATGGGGTTCGATTCGACCAAATTGCAGTGATAAGGCCCGTCCTTTCAGATTTTACGGAGTCGTTAACCTATAATGACCCACTCACCTCGAAAGGTGTTGTGTATTACCGATTAATTCCCGAATACAATGACGGCCCGGGAGATCCAACCCCCATCCTTAAGATTGGGCTCGGCGAGTTGGAGTTACGTAACACGGCGGTTCTGGATGGCAATTTTCCGAACCCGTTTAATCCATCGACCACGATCTCATACGAAGTTCGCGAAAACCAACACATTAGGCTGTCCGTATGGGACCTTTCCGGGCAAATGATTGCCACTCTAGTGGATGCGACGCAGTCTGCAGGCCGCTATGAAGTGCCATTTTTGGCAGATGATCTTCCGAGCGGCACCTACTTCGTACGACTTGTGACGGATTCGGGGATTCTGACCCACCAGATGATTCTAATGAAGTAGATACTTCCCCCCCCCCCCCCCCCCCCCCCGATCGTATCTAACCCGTTATTCCATGACACTGCGCTATTTCGGCCACTCCACATTTGAACTTGCAACAGAGACTAAAAACATCCTGGTTGACCCTTTTATAACGGGTAACCCAATGGCGAAAGGGAAGGTCGACCTCGACGATCTACATCCTGACGTTATTCTGGTTACGCACGCACATGGGGATCACTGGGGTGACACCCCTGAACTTGCCATCAAGAACAACGCTCTAGTCATCGCTAACTACGAGATTGTTGAATACCTGAATACCAAACACGGACATTCTAACGCCCAACCCATGAATGCTGGGGGAAGCTGCCAATTCGATTGGGGTAGAGTGACTCAGACATGGGCAAGGCATTCGTCGTCATTTCCGGATGGGACGTATGGAGGGAATCCGGGCGGATTCATTATCGAAATCGATGGAAAATGTATTTATGCCATGGGAGACACCAGTACATTTGCGGAAATGGAGTGGATAGGGACAGATTTTAGCATTGACTATGCGGTAATTCCTATCGGAGATTGTTTTACGATGGGACCAAAGGAATCCCTTCGAGCTGCAAAAATGTTAAATGCGAAGGTTTTAATTCCGGTTCATTTTAATACATTTCCAGCTATTCAAATTGATATCGATGCCTGGGAAAAATTGATGCAGGATCACGATCAAGCTACATTGGTATTAAATCCTGGCGCATTGGTTGAGCTTTAATTGAACCAGTAAAGGACACCCACTACTTTGATTCATCAAGGGGTCTTCATAGCGAATAGAGTAGCCGGCAGAACCGCGAAAGTTGTACTGTGTGCGATGAGCTTGGTCCTGTTTTGTGCTCACTTGGCCGCTGCGCAGCGACCGGTTCAAACGTTCGATCCATTTTACAGGGGAGAAACGGCTATTCGGTCCTTTTACGATCAATATGCCGTCACAGCCGAACTGTCCTATCGCCCAACCGGACTTTTTCAAAACAACTCTAGTGTTTCATCTCCAGCTTTAGGGGCCAATCCAATTGGTCTCAATTTGCGCTTCGATTACCAACTTAGTAGTCGACTGGATCTTGGAGCTTTTGTGGACGCTACTGGAAGCGCCGCTGGGCGAACACTTGGATTGAGTTGGGTGACGCTGAAGTACTTCAAGCATCAAGAGGGTACCGACTATGCCATCCGCTTGGCATTAGATCCTTCTTCGGATGGTCGAAGTGGATTTCCGCAAGCCGACCTTGGTTTTCTATATACGTCCACCCTGTCTTCCTTTGTTACCTCAGATTTTGTGATAGGCATACGTAGGGTTCAAATCGGATTTCAAGAAATTATCCCCTCCATTCCTGTCCCGATCAACCCCGGAGACCCCATTGTGAAGGCGCCAGGGGCTTCAAACGACTTACTTCGTGGTCGTGCTAGGGGTTGGGAAGTACACGCCTCCTGGAGCTACAACATCTTGTTTGATCCCGCAGGCAGCAATATGTTTTTTTCTATGATGGCCGAGGGCGGCGCTTACGACATGTTGGAATGGATCGTAGATGCCGAATCTGATGTCGATAATAGGTCTCTAACCGTTTATCGCGGAGGAACGATATGGGTCAGTTCCGGAATTGAAATTGAGCGCCCGAGTTATCAATTTGCTCCGTTTTTAAG
>CALFHN010000158.1 GCA_937876355.1 uncultured Bacteroidota bacterium
TGCTGCACGGAGGTGCTCTTTTGCCATCGCGTGTCCGGCAACCATATCCAATGACAGGTCGGTGTCCAAAAACTCAAGCATACCATAAGCTTCCGCTTCGATGAACTCTTTTTTCATCTTGGAAAGCACTTCGTACGTCAATGACGTATGATTTTCGATCACATCGGCTAATATTGATCGAAGTTGAATAAATCCTAGACCGGCCGTGTTGCTGGCCAATGACTTAGAATCTACTTCCGAATACTGGTCCCAATTACTTTCAAGGCCTTCGAGGTAGTGGGTCGCATACTCGAAACGAGCATCTTCATCCGGGATCGGGATCTGAATCTCAGCGGTATACGGGCTCTGGACAATTTGCTGATTAAGCTCAGTAAGATTCTGAGTAATAAGAGTGACCGTAAAGTCGCTGCTCAGAAAGAGGGGATCGTGCGCCCACTTTTGCAAAAATACAAGTGCATTTCGGTCTTCTGCCGAATACATGGACGCTTCGGCCATGGGGATGACCGTTTCCGCGTAATCTATAATGCAGGCGATTCGTTTGCCGTCTGCAAGCCTTAAGCGGAAGTAGTTTTGAAGTACCGAAAGGACACGAACAGGGTCTTTTGGCAATTTCTGAGCATAATCAGTACCAAAAATGCTGTCATATCCAGAAAGCGCTCGGTTGAAGTCAGTTTTAGACTCTTTGTCGGCAAAGTGGATGCCGCTTGATCGATCGTAAAACAATACGATGTCACGCGAGGCAAAAAGCTCCGCCAAGAGAAATTCTTGAATCGAAACGTACGTTTTGTTACCATCATCATCTGTACAGGGCACAAGATCCCGAACGTTACCATACAGAATAAACTGGGTCAGCGTCTTAGTAAAATACTTCCGAGCAAATTCTTTGGCCCATTCCGGGTAGTGTGTCGTGTATTGATCTAACAAGCTCGGGGCAGCCGGCGGCGGAACGCTGATTGAAATCGTCGGAGATTTAGTTTTTGGCAATTTCCCAGCAGTATTAGGTTTCGATGATTTGGCGGCCTTGGCTTTTGGTGAGGCAGCGGCGTCTTTCGCTTCTTGGGCGCCTTTTTTTGCTTTGGAGCTATTTGTGGCTTTTCCGCTTTTGGTCACTTTAGCGCTAGGATCCGCTGGTGTTTTTTTAGCCGGTTGATCGCCCATAACTCAATAGATAATGTCTTCCTTAATGAATATGTACGCACTTCGACGCACGAAGAGGCGCAATATACGGCGGACCCCCTCTTGGATGTTTCATCCAAGAGGGGGTCCGCTTCCAATCGTTAATAAAATGTCTCTCGCAAAAAAAAAACTAAACTCGAAACCCAAAATCAGGCAATCGTTATTTCGTCGTTCAAATAGATGTCCTGAATCGAATTGAGAATGGCAATTCCTTCAGACATTGGGCGTTGGAATGCTTTTCTCCCTGAGATCAGGCCCATTCCACCAGCTCGCTTGTTGATGACTGCCGTTTTTACCGCCTGTTGAAGATCATCAGAACCAGAAGCGCCGCCTGAATTGATCAAACCAGCCCGGCCCATATATCCATTCGCAACCTGATATCTAGTCAAGTCAATAGGATGATCAGTAGACAGTTCTGTATACATGCGTTCATCCAACTTGCCGTACGAAGAGGAGCCTGAATTCAAGGCTTTGAAGCCGCCATTTTGAGTAGGCTGTTTTTGTTTGAGGATATCGGCTTGAATCGTTGCGCCCAGGTGATTGGCTTGGCCAGTTAAATCTGCGCTGCTTTCGTGATTCACACCAGTTACCGTGAAGGCGTTATTTCGTACATAACACCAAAGAATGGTCATCATTCCAAGGTCATGCGCTAGTGCAAATGCTTCGCTAACTTCTTGCAACTGCCGCCCTGAATCTTCAGATCCAAAATAAATTGTGGCTCCAATTCCTACACAACCCATATTCCAAGCCTCTTCAACCTGCGCGAACATGATCTGATCAAATTGATTCGGATAGGTCAAGAGTTCATTATGGTTGAGTTTCATAATGAATGGAATTTTGTGGGCATATTTTCGCGCAACTGTTCCAAGGGCGCCATACGTACTAGCTACCCCATTGCAGCCCCCTTCAATGGCTAATTTGACAATATTTTCCGGATCAAAATAGATCGGATTTTTAGCAAAAGAGGCGCCAGCAGAGTGTTCTATTCCTTGATCAACGGGAAGAATAGAGACATATCCCGTGCCCGCCATGCGGCCATGACCGAAGAGGCGTTGCATCGAGTTCAATGTTGGAATATTTCGGTCTGAATTAATCCAAACCCGCTCGACAAAATCAGGGCCTGGCAAATGTAGAGTTTTAGAGTCGATCATTGTGCTTTTATGATCGAGTAAGTACGAAGCTTCATTCTCTAAAATATCGGCAATTCGGGAGGTAGATAAGTGAGCCATGAGTAAAACCGGTGAGGAAGAAAAAGATGAATTACGAAATCAATTTACACATTTTAGGCTTTCGGAGTTCGCATGGCAACCCGACAATTCATTGGAATAGATTTGAAATTGTTGAAAAAGTCGGGAATCTTCATCCCAAGAAGGGAAGCCATTAAAACCCCTTTTGACCCCAAGCCAGTGAAAACCCAAATCCTAGGACAATTTGGCAAAGGTCCAATCATCGGCATTCTGGTTCCAGGAACTGTAACACGGATGCCTGAAACGTGCTCCACAACGTCCATATCATGAATACCGTCTATCATTTCAGCAGCTTGATTTAGGAGTTCGATTTTGCCCTCTTCGGTAGGGCCTTCCGTCTGCCAATCGTGTTCAAAGGTCGCCCCAATGCTCAACGTTTGTCCCTCGTCCATCACAAACCCAGCTCCGGAAATCGGTAGGATTGAGCCAAACCATCCCTCGGGCTTCTTTAACCGCAGACGTTGACCTTTTATAGGGTGCAGATTGAGATGTTGGGTTTCCGGATGATTAACGAGGTCCGGACCTGTCGCCAATAGAAGTCTCTCAGCTATGGCACTCTGTCCGTTGGACAATAAAACTCTTACGCAGTCCTGGTTTTCAACCCAAGATTGGACGGCAACATGGCAAAAAGCAACAGAGCCTAGCTCTACGGACTCTTGAATCCAAGATTTTGTTAATGTTGCTAGGTCAACGGCGTATCCACGATGCACGTGTACAAGGCCAAAAGGAGCTTTAACATAGGGAAACCGAGTCCCAACCTTTGCAGGTTCAATCCAGGTGCCTAGATCTGGGTTTTGAAGCGAAGATTCCTTAAAATAGGTGGCTTGATCTAGAGAAGAGGCTGGACGCAACAGTCCGGTATCCGTTCGCCCAAGCCTGTCAAGAGCTTCTCGAACCTTCCAAACGGGTCGACCTTTTCTAGACATCATAGGCGACACAAGGGCAAGCCCACTTCCCGAAGCACCTGATGCAAATTCGCTCCGATCCAGGATACACACACGTTGCCCCGACTTTGCCAAGGCCATCGCGGCAGATGCCCCTGCTAGTCCTGCGCCAGCTATAATGGTGTCGAAGTTGGTATTCATCAGATTGAGGACAACTCCATGCGCCTGAATTGGCCCGGTTGTGACGGAATGTCATTCTCGTAGAGGACTTGAGATGTGGAAATAGAAGACGTCGAGAATTTGTTTTTCGTCTCTATTACTTCACACTGAACCGGAAAAAAAATCTGCATTTCGCTGCGGATTTTTAAACCTACATGAGGACGAAGATCAACCCACAAAATGTATTAAAGCTCCTCTAATTCCATTTTCCATTTTTATGAAACGGATCATTCAATCTCTATTTATTCTGATGTTATTCCAAGGTGCAACTTTGGTACTCGCTCAGGACACGCATAGCGAAAGCGTCATTCAACTGAAAACGCCTTATTCATATCGAATGATTAAACATAATCAAGATTTGCGAAAGGTCAACATCCTGCTTGATGAGCGCAAAGACGTTGCATTGAGCAATGGAAGCCTTGTTTTTCGGCACCTCTCTTATCGCCATTGTTGATTACCAGAAAGCAACTGATAATTCCAAATTTGGATATTTGATGAGGCACTCTACCGCTGCGAATCAGATTGGGGACGTGGCCTCTGAAGCCGTACTTCATTCTTTTGAATTTGCCCTAACGGGAGCAGTAAATGACTGGATCACAATCTACGCCGAGGTTTTGTACGATCCTGAGCAGAGTTTTGGCGCTGGTATAATTACCGCTCTAACGAGAAACTAACTCCAACTACGCAAAGGATTGGTCCTGTTTGGAGATCTAAATAAATATCCCATTTATGCCGCGGTTGGAAAAATGGATGCGCCATTCGGAGAAATGGGAAGCGTAAATCCTCTTTCCAATTCAACGATGTGGCATGCGTTTTTCCGGGCTTAGTTATGGCGCCCAAGTCGGCTTTAAATCGGACGCGATAAGTGCCGTTTTTAAGGCGGTTCAGGGGGCTCCCAGTTCAGAGCTCTGAATACTTCGGTTGGCGATGGAACGAACGTGCCTTCGCAAGTCAACAATTTCGTGGCGGATGTTAACTATACCACGCAGATCAATGACGATCTGAATGTAAAAGTTGGCGCTTCGTACATGAAGGGCTCCGCGTACTGCCGGGAATTTCCAGTCGTTCATTTTACTCCGTGTAAAAAAAGCAACCCAGCCAGTACGGCATATGTTCGTGTGAATTTCCAAGATCGACTTCTGATTGTGGCAGCTTTTGCTACCACAAGTAATGAATAGCCCGGAACGTTTAATCCGGCCGCGCCGCTTGACGTATTTGAAGCTTCCAAGGTGACCTCTTTGGAAGTCGGAGCCAAATACCGGATCAACGACACCTACACGGTGTCTGGTGAGTTTTCGAACTTTGTCGCTGGTCCCGATGACGCCCCCTAGCATCGTCAAAACCAGTATGTAGCTGGGATTTCTCCCTCCGTTGGAGGCTGTTCTAAACTGTTTTTGGAAGTTTTCATGGTTGAGGGATATGCCCTATTGAATTTTATTAGCGGCAGCGCAGACTTTGCACCATTTGCACCAGGGGAAAACCATAGCAAGTTGGATGCGAACAGTCTTGGCGTCGTACTTGGAGCCCACATTACTCTTTAGTGGACTCCAGTCCTGTTGAGTTGAGATTAGAGGCTGTTGACGTATGTCAGCGGCCTCTTTTTTATGTCTAATATTCAACAACTTATTTATAGTTGTTAGCGATTTGTGTCATAGAATGAAGAAATTGAATGGCTCTGGGATCCTTGCGATATGAAAGAATCAACTACAGTGGTGATTGGAGGGGGTATTATCGGCCTTTCCATAGCCTGGCGTCTAGCCAAGGAAGGCCAGAGCGTGACCGTAATTGAGCGGGGAGAGGTCGGACAAGAAGCGTCCAGAGTGGCTGCAGGGATGTTGGCAGCTTCGGCCGAAGTGGGATATGAAGAATTTGAATTGTACGCACTTTGTCGGGAGTCCCTGCGCCAGTGGCCAAATTTTGCGCGGGAATTGGAGAGTGACTCGGGGATAAATGTAGACTATCGCTCGCACGGCACCCTGATTGTAGCCGACGACAGGGACGCAGCCGTCGCACTAAAGCGTGGCTTCGATTTTCAAAAGGAAAACAACTACCCCGTTGAATGGCTCACGAGGGAAGAAACTCTTGAATTAGAACCTTTTCTATCTCCGCGAATCGTGGCTTCGGTCTTGGCATCAGAAGACCATGCTATCGATAACCGAATGGTAATCATGGGGTTACGAGAAGCTGTCAAGCGTCGCGGGGGCACAATACTAGAAAAAACTACGGTTGAAAGTGTTGATCTAACTGGGACAGAAGTAGCCGTTCAAATGCAAGGCAGAAGTGATCTCGTCGCGGACCGTATTGTTTTAGCTGCGGGAGCATGGAGTCGTCAAATTGCGGGTATTCCTTCGGATCTTGTGCCTCCCGTTCGGCCTGTAAAGGGGCAAATTCTTGAACTTAAGATGGAAGCTCCATTCGAGCTCAATCACGTGATTCGGGGACGAAAAGCATATCTGGTTCCGAGAACAGATGGTCGCTTAATTGTCGGAGCAACTAGTGAAGAAATGGGATTTGACAAAAGAATGACAGCTGGCGGCGTTTATTCCATATTAGAGGGTGCGTGGGAAATGGTCCCGGGCATTCATGATCTCGAGCTGTTGTCAATTGAAGTAGGCCTTCGGCCAGGAAGCAGGGATCATCAGCCTATTGTAGGGTATTGTAGAGATCGGAGGGTGTATATAGCGACCGGACATTACCGGCACGGCGTAATTCTTTCTGCTATTACAGCCATTGAATCTGCAAAAAGTATTCTTTCGGGGAACGATAGCCCCATATTGAGCTATTTTAGTCCAAAACGGTTTGGTCACCTTGATGTAAAATGATTCAAATCACAGTAAATGGGTTGGGTGAACAGTACAGCGTTGGGACTTCGTTGAAGGACATTCTGTTGAGCAGGGAAATTACTGTTGAATCTGCCAAAGGTATTGCTGTAGCTGTAAATGATCGAATTATTCGACGCGCTGATTGGAATACAGTCCAAATTGAACAAGGCGCGAACATCGAAATTGTCACTGCGCGACAGGGCGGATAAATAATGAAGCAAGCTAACGAACCTAAGACAGGAAAAATCGAAGAATGCGGCGATTGGCTGAGAATCGGCGAATTGAAGCTGAAATCGAGGCTTCTTCTTGGTACAAGCGGATATCCTAATCCGCAAACCATGCTGGAGTCGCTAGCAGCATCCGGCTCCCAATTGGTAACAGTGGCCATTCGTAGGGTTAATCTTTCAGACCATTCGGAAGAAAGTTTTCTCGACTTGTTGCAATCACTTCCGGTGAACTTATTGCCCAATACGGCTGGTTGTTACACGGCACGTGAAGCCATTTTGGTGGCTGAAATGGCACGTGAAGCATTAGAAACCAACCTGATTAAGCTTGAGGTGATTGGAGACGATGAAACACTTCTTCCAGATGTCGAGCAGTTATTGAAAGCTGCGTCCGAGCTAATTCGGTCGGGATTCACCGTCATGGCTTACTCCAATGACGATCCAATAACGTGTAGAAAGCTTGCTGATATGGGCTGTGCGGCCGTTATGCCATTGGCTTCGCCTATTGGAAGTGGTATGGGTATTGTAAATCCATATAACTTGCAGTTGATTAGAACATTAGTCCCCAATATTCCTCTTATCGTGGATGCAGGGATTGGAACGGCTAGTGACGCAGCAAAAGCAATGGAGCTTGGTTATGATGGAGTGCTTCTAAACACGGCAGTATCCAAAGCTAAACACCCGGTCCAAATGGCTGCTGCGATGAGACATGCTGTTTTGGGGGGGCGACTTGCGTGGCAAGCAGGCCGAATTCCTCAACGATTTTATGCTCAGGCATCCTCTTCGATGGAAGGAAGGATTCAGATCTCATCTTGAATGGTCAATAAAATGACTCTCCCTTGTTTATTGCTAATTGCTGACAATTTTTCTGATCCGGACGTGGCCACACGGGTCCGTTCCGCGGTGAAGGAAGGCGTTCGGTGGGTTCAGTTGCGAGATCACATGGCATCACCCGATAAATTTGATGCAGCTGCTATTGGGATGGTTCGCGATTTGATCGGTATTAACCGACACGTTTTGATTACCATCAATTCCCGAATAATGGTAGCTGAAGAACACAAAATGCATTTTCACACCGGTATGCATGGCCCTAGCCTATTTGAAGCTAAACTAGTTTTAGGCGCATATGCCCCCGTAGGTGTTTCCGTACACAACGGGAAAGAGTTATCCTCTGCAGTTAGGGGAGGGGCACAATACATCATATTTAGCCCTATTTTTGAAACAGAAACACACCCAGGTGTGCCGGGCGTAGGAACAGAAGTTCTTAAGAAAGTATGTCTTCATGCGAAAACCATGCCTGTAATGGCCATGGGTGGCATTACTCCGGAAAGCGTAAAAAGATGTTTACATGTTGGTGCACACGGGGTTGCAGTGAATTCATCCATCTTAAAAGCGGCAAATATGTTGGCTGCTATTAAAGCCTACTCTAAAGAAATTCCCGGATTATAAATGTCCATTCCCGTTGTTTTGACAATAGCCGGTAGCGATTCAGGCGGTGGCGCTGGGATACAGGCGGACATCAAGGCCATGCAAGCCAACGGAGTTTTTGCGACCTCTGTAGTAACCGCCGTTACCGCTCAGAATTCGGTGGCGGTGACGGACAGTATGGATCTTCCAATTTCGCTGATTTCATCCCAAATAGACGCCGTGCTGAGTGATTTTCCAGTAGCTGGAATCAAAACGGGCATGTTATCCTCCTCTGCAATAATCGAATGTATCGCGGCTAAACTTAGAGATGTGAGCGATATTCCAATAGTGATCG
This sequence comes from uncultured Bacteroidota bacterium, assembly GCA_937876355.1. Classification (GTDB taxonomy): domain Bacteria; phylum Bacteroidota; class Rhodothermia; order Rhodothermales; family UBA10348; genus UBA10348. Next base: position 8,335 of record CALFHN010000158.1, read on the forward strand.
ATCCGGTTATGGTTTCAAAAAGCGGATATTCATTGTTGAAGGATAATGCGGTCTCTGCGCTGATTGATCTAATTCTTCCATTGGCCACGGTTTGCACTCCGAACGCACAAGAGGCTGGCCGGCTCGTTGGGTTTGACGTAATCAGCGAATCTCAAGCAAAAAAAGCCGCAGAGATTATCCATAAAATGGGCCCTTCCAATGTTCTCATCAAGGGCGGACATTTGGAGGCTGAATCGGACGCGGTTGATATTCTGTTCGACGGCTCTGAGATGTATGTATTCAGATCGCCGTGGATAAATACAAATAATACACACGGTACTGGCTGTACCTATGCATCTACAATAGCCGCCAACCTGGCAAAAGGGGTACCCGTACCCAAGGCAGTTGAAATGGCTAAAGAATATGTTACAAACGCGATTTTTTTCGGTTTTGCTTTTGGCAAAGGACACGGGCCGACGGATCACTTCTATTTCTTAAGAAAGCCGCAGAAATAACTTTTTGAACGTTGGACCCGTACAGATGGGCTCGGGAGTCCCAATAGTGTTCGGAGAAGTGTTCGGAGAAGATTATGAACAGACCATTTTTAATTGGCCGGTTCCTGTCGAAGTGCCGAACGAAACCGCATTGGAAGATGTTGACCTTGAGTTAGATGCCTTTCTCGATTTAAATATAGCCGTGACGGATATACCTCCGCCTGCTCCTGCCCGCGTCGAGGAAGACGATGAAGAAGAAATATTTGTCGTTGTTGAGGAAATGCCAGTGATCAAGGGCGGCCTCCAGCAACTCTACAAATATATTGAGTATCCATCATTGGCTCGAAAAGCGGGGCTTGAAGGAACCGTTGTTATAAAATTGGTGGTTACCCCAGAAGGAAAACCCTCACAGCTCGAGGTACTAAAATCGGTGCACCACGTGTTGGACGATGCTGCTATGGCCGGAATTATGAAGCTGGAATTTGAACCTGCTCGTCAAAGAAGTAGGGAAGTGCCTGTTTGGATTTCTATTCCGGTGGTCTTTGAACTTAAATAGGTCAAACGACGACTAGGGCGGTACAGAAGGAGCACGTTTCTGACGGGTTTCCTCCCATGTTTTACGCTTCATTTCAACAGGGGAGGATGATTTGACTCGCTTCCGTGGGGATTATCCTTTACATTTCTCAGAATGTATCATTTCTATGTTCAATCCCACTACACGATGAAAAAAACAACTCAAGTGATGACGTTTGTTGCGCTTTTTGCAGCGATTACGATGCCATCATTCTCCCAAAGTTTTGGAGGTGCGCTTGCAGTTTCCGGAAACGACGTTATAGTTGGCGAAACGGGTAACTCCAATTTCCCTGGCAGTGTTTATGTCTTTAATAAAACTGATGGGAAATGGAGCGAAACGTATCAGCTTACCGCACCCA
>CALFHN010000159.1 GCA_937876355.1 uncultured Bacteroidota bacterium
CAATAGTGCCCACGTTCACGTGTGGCTTATTTCGCAGGAACGTTTCCTTTGCCATTTTGCTTACCCGTCTTGGTAGTCCTTAGTCGTTAATTTATGCTTCCACAACGCCTTTAGCAGCCGAAATCACGTCTTCAGCGACGCTTTTCGGTACTTCAGCATAGTGGTCAAATTGCATGGAGTAAAGTGCCCGTCCTTGTGAGATCGAGCGCATATCCGTTGAATAACCGAACATATTGGACAACGGTACGAAGGCCTTAATTACCTGTGCATCCGTTCGTTGAACCATATTGTCGATTCTGCCACGGCGACTGTTTAAGTCCCCGATCACATCACCCATGTATTCTTCTGGAGTAACCACTTCAACACCCATGATTGGCTCCATCAATGCGGGACTAGCGGAGCGAGCTGCGTCGCGGAATGCCATTCGTCCTGCAATTTCGAATGACAATGCATCCGAATCCACGTTGTGAAATTTTCCGTCATAAAGACGCGCCCTGATTCCTTCAATAGGATACCCGGCTAGTGGGCCTTGACCCATCGCGCTTTTAATGCCTTTTTCAACCGCTGGAATATACTCGCGAGGTATCGAGCCACCTTTGATGTCGTCAACGAACTCAAGTCCGATAACGCCTTCTTCGGCAGGCCCGATTTCGATCCATATTTCAGCGAACTGACCGCGTCCACCCGACTGTTTCTTATGGGTGTAACGCAGGTCGACCATCTTGCCAAGAGCCTCGCGGTAAGAAACCTGTGGTTTACCCACGTTGGCTTCCACTTTGAATTCACGCTTTAGGCGGTCAACAATAATTTCAAGGTGAAGCTCACCCATCCCTGCAATAAGCGTCTGACCAGTTTCGTGATCGACATTTACTTTAAAGGTTGGATCTTCTTCAGCAAGTTTCTGAAGTCCGTTACCCAATTTATCGCTGTCTGCCTTCGTTTTAGGCTCAATAGCAATCTTGATAACGGGTTCTGGAAACTCCATTTTTTCCAAAATAACAGGGTGGTCAATGTCGCAGAAGGTATCGCCGGTATGTACCTGCTTCACTCCAACTCCAGCGGCAATGTCACCTGCACGAACTTCATCCACATCTTCACGTGAATCTGCGTGCATCAATAATATTCGTCCAATGCGCTCTTTGTTACCAGAAGTCGCATTAAGAATCTGAGTTCCTTTAGCCAAACGGCCTGAGTATACTCGGAAAAACGTCAGTTTACCCACATATGGGTCAGTCATTACTTTAAAAGCAATGGCTGAAAACGGTCCGTCAGGATCTGCTTCTCTTACAACGACGGCATCCGTGCGTGGATGAATACCCTTAATAGCGGGAACGTCAGTTGGGCTTGGAAGATAATCGATCACGCCGTCGAGCAAACGCTGAACGCCTTTGTTTTTAAATGCCGTACCACAGAAAACAGGAGTAATATCCAAGCTCAGCGTGGCTTCGCGAACTACAGCTTTAAGTTCGTCTGTAGTAATTTCTTCCCCTTCGAGATACTTCATGAGAAGCGCTTCGTTGTGATCTGCAACGGCTTCCAATAAGTTAATTCTCCAGTGGCGTGTGGCATTCACAAGATCCGCTGGAATCGGAATTTCGTCAAACGTCATTCCTTGAGTTTCGTCGTGCCAAATAATGGCCTTGTTCAAAACCAAGTCAACGATACCCCTAAACATCTCGCCTTCGCCAATCGGAATTTGAACCGGAACGGCATTAGCCTTCAATCGCTCTTTCATGGCTTTTACAGCAGCTTCAAAATCAGCTCCTGTACGATCCATTTTGTTCACAAACGCGATGCGAGGAACATGATATTTGTTAGCCTGACGCCAAACAGTCTCGGACTGAGGTTCAACACCACCAACTGCGCAAAACAGGGCAACAGCTCCGTCAAGCACACGAAGAGAACGCTCTACCTCAACCGTAAAGTCGACGTGACCTGGCGTATCAATGATATTAATACGGTGGTTAGCCCACTCACACGTCGTGGCTGCACTCGTAATCGTAATACCGCGCTCTTTTTCCTGCTCCATCCAGTCCATGGTAGCTCCACCTTCGTGAACCTCTCCCATGCGGTGTAGCTTGCCGGTGTAGTACAGAATACGCTCGGTCGTCGTCGTCTTACCAGCATCAATGTGAGCCATGATGCCGATGTTGCGAGTGCGCTCAAGCGTGAATTTGTTTGTAGTGCTCATTGAATGATATAATCAGCAGATTCGAATTCCAGTCGATTAGAAGCGGAAATGAGCGAATGCCTTGTTGGCCTCGGCCATACGGTGTGTGTCGTCCTTTTTCTTGATTGCACCACCTTCGCCTTTCGCAGCACTGATAATTTCATTAGCCAAACGATTGGCCATGCTTTTATCATTTCTGGATCTGGCAAATTGGATCAACCAACGAAATGCGAGTGCAGTACGACGATCTGGACGTACTTCGATTGGTACTTGGTAAGTGGCACCACCGACGCGACGGCTGCGTACTTCGACAAGTGGGGCAACATTGTTGACCGCTTGACGAAATACCTCAACACCTTCTTCCTCGGTACGGCTGTGGATTAGATCGAAAGCCTGATAGACAAGGCCACGAGCTACGTTTTTCTTTCCACTTTCCATTACAGCATTAACAAACCTCGATACCAGTACATCTTTGTATACCGGATCGATTGGAGTTTGTCTACGCTCTGCAGTTTTTCTACGCATGTTATTCTACGCGCTGTCTTGTCTCTTAGAACTATTGTCTTGCTTTAAACACAAGCCGGGACCCGATTCAATGAACCGAAGCCCGAAAATTTTGTGGATCTACGTCCTGGAATTAATTCCGAGGCCGTTTTGCACCATATTTGGAACGGCTTTTCCGTCTGTCGGCAACGCCCGACGTATCGAGTGCACCGCGAACAATATGATACTTAACACCTGGAAGGTCCTTCACACGACCACCGCGAACGAGCACAATAGAGTGCTCCTGGAGGTTGTGACCTTCACCTGGGATGTATGCAATAATTTCGATTCCGTTAGTCAAACGGACTTTCGCCACTTTCCGCAGAGCCGAGTTCGGCTTCTTAGGAGTCGTTGTGTATACACGAGTACATACACCCCGGCGCTGAGGACAAGAATCCAAAGCGCGTGACTTTGTTTGATTTACTTTAGGCTTACGCCCTTTTCGAACCAGTTGTTGGATCGTAGGCACGATTGATTACCGTGTTGTTTCTGTCAAATACCTAATACCTAGAAAAGGAGAAAAATAGCCCCGTTTCAAATAGTATCAGTCTCACAATATACGGACTCTTTTGATTAGTGCACGAATCCTTCCGTGAAGAAAGCTTGAGGAGAGCAAGTTTTACTAGATTTCCCCTTCAAGGCACTTCTAGATATGCTTATCATTGTGCTGCTGATATATAATGTTATATCAATCTGTATTAGCGAAATCAAGCACAATCAAGTACAATTGGCCCAAACCAGGAGTATGCTAAGCGGTACGACCACTTCCTGCTCCCTTACGATTCGCCTTTACCCGGATTTACGGCCTTAGCTGCGTCTGCGTCAGTTGATGCGGTTTCTGTCGTCGAAGCATCAGATGTTGCCGCTTTTGTTGTTGCCGCTTTAGTCTCGTCAAAGAGATCCGTTGCCGCAGCTACCGGGTTGGCCTTCGCATTCACATCTGGTTTTTTTTCTTCTGAAGATGATTCAGAAGCGACGACATCGACGGCCACCGCCTCGGAACTACTGTCTCCGCCCGTCACAACTTCTGCATCAGTTACCACTTCGGCACTTTCTTTGGCCGGTTTTCCTTCGTACTCAACGTATTCGCCGTGAGGACGAGTACCTAATATTTCAACCAACTCTTTAGGTCCTAAAACTTCCTTATCAAGTAGGGCGACGGCCATCGCCTCAAGTTTATCTGCGTGCTGTTCTAATAATACCCGGGCTCGAACTCGCACGCCATCGATTATACTTTTTACTTCTTCATCTATAATGGTCGCCGTCTGATCGGAATATGGTTTGCTAAATACGGGACCCTCATTTCCACTACGCGACATATTAAATGAAACGTAGCCGATTTTTTCGCTCATTCCATAGTCAACGACCATAGCATACGCCATTGCCGTTATTCGCTCTAGATCGTTTTGGGCTCCAGTAGAAATTTGACCAAAAATGATCTCCTCTGCAACCCGGCCTCCCATTGCCATCACCATCCGATCAGAAAGCGCCTCTTTTGTGTAGAGGTACCTTTCTTCCGGTAGATACTGGGCATATCCAAGCGCGGCGAGCCCGCGTGGGATAATCGACACTTTCACAACCGGATCTGTAAATTCCAAATACCAACCTGTAATAGCGTGTCCCGCTTCGTGGTAGGCAACAATTTTCTTTTCTTCAGGAGAAATAATCTTGTTCTTCTTCTCGAGACCAGCGATTACTCGATCAATGGAACGCTCAAAATCCGACATCCCAATGGATTCCTTGTCTTCTCTTGCAGCTAGAAGCGCGGCTTCGTTGCAAACGTTGGCAATTTCAGCCCCCGCGAAACCCGGTGTTTGACCTGCCAACACTTCTTCCCTGACGTCATCACCTAAGATTAGATTGCGCGTATGAACTTTAAAGATTTCAGCACGCTCTCTCCGATCTGGTTTGTCGATTAATATCTGACGATCAAACCTACCCGGCCGTAGCAAAGCAGAATCTAAAACGTCTGGACGGTTGGTTGCGGCCATAATAATGACGCCGCTGTCCGTGTTAAATCCGTCCATTTCGACGAGCAATTGATTCAGCGTGTTTTCGCGCTCATCATTTGCACCCATCATCATTCCTTTTCCACGAGAACGTCCAATGGCATCAATTTCATCAATGAAAATGATACAAGGAGCTTTTTCTTTCGCCTGACGGAATAAATCTCGCACACGTGCTGCCCCTACCCCTACGAACATTTCAACAAAATCTGAGCCTGAAAGAGAAAAGAACGGCGTTCCGGCCTCTCCTGCCACTGCTTTGGCGAGCAACGTCTTACCAGTTCCAGGCGGGCCTACAAGAAGCACTCCCTTGGGCAACTTCCCCCCCAATTTGGTGAACTTTTTCGGCGTTTTAAGGAATTCTACAACTTCTTCTACTTCTTCTTTTGCTTCCTGAAGCCCCGCTACATCTTTAAATGTGAGCTTGTTCTCTCCCATCGCATCAAACAAAACGGCCTTGTTTTTACCGATGTTTAGCACTTGACTGCCCGGATTCATCCGTTTTATCAGAAAAACCCACAAAGCAATAATAATTATTAAGGGGAATATCCACGTCAAAAGGCCTCCGAACACGTCACTATCTTGACGAGCATCAAAGCCTATTTCGGTTCCGCCAGATGTACCCTGAGAAGCATTGTACTCAATCAAAAATTGGACAAGCTCGTGATCTGCTGGCTTGGTCGAAGTAAACTTGTTTGGCGTTTGAGGAGTGTTTCCAGTAAGAATACCTGGCTTTATGACCTTCACTTCCACTTTGCCCTGCTGGACCGCCTCGCTGGTGTAAACACCTTCTACATTTCGATCATTTACCAAGACCACTTCTTGGACATAACCTTGCTTGATCTGCTCCAAAAACCGGGAATACTCCACATGCTGGGGTTCAACATCCCCCATTCTCAGAAAAATGTGCAACATTAATGCCATGAACGCGGCCAAATAGACCCACAGCATAATCCTAGGGCGACGATCCGGAATTTTTGGGCCTTTAGAAGGCTCAGGTTTCCGGTCTAACTTCAATTTTTCTCGTTCGTTCTTGGACATCCAGATTCATTTTGGAAGCACAAATTGGTGCCTCCGTCGATAGAAATAATATTAGTGAAAGCGCCCACAATGGCGACTCGACCGTACAATTCGAGTTCATATTGGTTCCGAAGATTGGTTCCGAAGAACGGTC
>CALFHN010000160.1 GCA_937876355.1 uncultured Bacteroidota bacterium
GACGCCAAATAAAAACTGGCTGGAATCTGTTGTGTCTCAAGGATATCCAGCATTTTCGATAGACCGTCCATATAGGTCTGAGGATCGAATCCAGCTGCCGCCATCGCTGCTACACTAAAGGCTGCAGGACGCGCATCTGGCCAAGGCGAAAATGAAACGGAAGTGGTCCGAGCCAATTCCCCTAAAGAATTGACAATGAGACGCTGATAGTTTTCTTGGGGCACTCTTTCCCGCGATACGTCTTGCGGATTAAATCGCATCCATACCGCTCTACCTTTGCCGTATTCCCGATACAAAATCGTCGTCAAGCCTTCGAATTTTGATTGGTCCTTCGGATCGTAGGTAATAAATCTACCCACGGAGGTCGCCTCTTTTACTCGAGCAACCGTCAATGGAGTCTGCGCCGCAACGTTTAAATGGTAGCCCATCGGAATACCGTTCGCCAACGGAGTGTTACCGTCTAAGCTTTGAAGAAAACCATACCTCTGGGAAGGGATTTCCGTAAGCTGTTGCGCTCCAAAAAGGTCTTCGAAAAACGTCCCGTTGTCCGTATTTCCTTCTTCGTCGAACATCCCAAAACGACCTGAGGCAATCAAGCCTCCTCCGTCATCAACAAAATTTCGAATGCGACGCTTTTGGCGCGCAGATAATGCTTCGGTGGCAGGCATAATGACCACTTTATAGTCATTGTCGATCCCGCCGTTAATGTCACGTTCGTCAATCATCCGAAACGGAATGCGAAGGCCCAGCAACAACAATTCCCAATAGTACACCGCACTACTAACCATTGTAGTGTCATTGGTTATGTAATTACGTGTCTGACTGGACCTGAAGAGGGCCACCTGAGGTTTTTTCTTATCCGACAAAAATGGGGCTAGGTCGAGGGCAACAGACCTGGAGGGCTGTTGAAAGTTGATCAATTTTTGTACGGCTTGACCTTGAACATCTGGGGCGATCGCCAGCATCACAACAAGCACACAACCCAGTAGAATGGAGCTGTGTGAGATAATCGAGCTACCAGAAAAAATGGACCTAGTTGAAAAAATGGTGCCCTTCGATATGTAATTCCTTTTTGTCATATCTAATTGCCGCTAAATGCCATCTCTGGACCTAAAAGGTCTATATGATAAATGCGATATTGCTGTGGCTTTAGTTCGCGAATAGACAATTCCAATACTGTTCCGTTATCAATGAGTTTGTACGGCGGAATATCCACGTCGTCGGGTACAGGCTTGAATATGTTAATCAGCTCTGGACGAACATTCACCGAGGCCACAGACCGGCCAAGGGCTATACTCACGGTTACTTCTTTCGCGGTACTTCCATTGTCGTTCGATATCCGGACAAAAATCCTTGAAGGACTCCGCTGCTCTACAGCTGCGTTAATGGCACGTTTTAATCGCCACCAATGCGAAATTGAATCACCGGAAGCAATCCACATATTTTTACTTTTGGCATCTCTAACAAGCTCTTGCAGCGTCGATATATTACTCTGGCTACCCAATAATTCAGGGTCATATACCAAATTATACAAACCGCCTTCATACCGTACCCTGTCCAATGATTCGAGTAATAAGGAACTCATTAATTCCGGAGTCCCGCCCTGGAGGCCCTTTGAAAGGTCATGATCAGAGTGTTGGGTCGTTCCGATTCTGGTCAAAGAAGAATATTCATCACCCATAATTTTAGGGGAGATTCTCCTGCCAATGGAATCTGGAAGAAAATAGGTGAAGTCAGACTCGACTAGTCCGCCCATGGTATTGATACCTACCAGTCCGCGCTCTGTCGAGCGATAACCCTGGACTTTACCATTCACTAGGCCTTCGAGCATTACCCGCAAACGTCTGAGTCTAGCAGCCTGATCTGAAGGAAGACCGTCGGCTTCTACGCGAAGTGTATCAAACACCGCAACATCGCCTTGACGATGAAGTCGCTGCAGAAGCGTTGAATAGCGAGATGCTTTTTCAGGAGCAACAAAATACGTCCCAGGTGCCCGTTCGGCTTCTAAAATATCTGCGATGGCTGCGTACGCAGCGATACCATTTTCCGTGTTGGTGGCACCAGTAATCATAGCGGCTCCATCCTTGGCAAATGGCCAATCGTGAACCCAAATGGTTGGAGTACGGCGCAGGTAGTTCATTGCGTTTCGGAAGTAAAAGTCCATCACTTCACAATCTTCGCTATCTCCCTGACCTGGAATACAAGGCCCAACCCCCATAGCGTCTCGCTGGAATCCCATATAAATGAAACGTCCCTCACCATACGTACCGTGGACGAGACCCGTAGTGTTGTACGGATTGTCACTTCCAACAATATTGTCTGTGGCAAAATCATACCAGAATCCAGCGGCCGTGGTACGCTCCGGCTCCGTTACGCTCACTTTCACTCCTGGATTATATACCTGGACCTTTACACGGTATCCACTTGGAATATCTGCTGTTAAGGGCGTATTGGCCCGAAGCGTAAGCCGCCGAATACCATTACTAGTCCGGGGATACGGTATCTCTCTATCAGGGTCAAAACCTGTCCAAGTAAAATAGGAAACAACAACTGCGTCCTGCTCCCGCATGACTCCGTCAATATCTCGAAGTCGCGCCACCAAGGGTTGAGCACGCGCAAAGTCGATGGTAGGCCGAGCAGTGTTCAACGAATCAAACCACTTGTAGTCACTCAACGGCGCAAAATTTGATTCCTTGGCACGATCCCTCTGTTGAATTTTGTACCGTTCGTCGTCAGCCGATGCATCTGTAGAAGTAGGCGGAATAAAGTTTTTTGACTCCGTCACATACTTCGGAAGGTAAATGCCCGGCGGAGTAAACCCAGGGAAGGTGTCTGAATATATTCTGAAGTTCCAGTTTCCGCGGTCTACGAAACCTTCAAATTTGACTCCAAACGATTCTTCTATGAAGCTCCACCCACGCCACGTTCCGTCTTCACGGTAAACGCCGGAAGTCCATGTCGCCAATACACTTCCGCCTCGTTGCATGAACTCCTGAACGCGCTTAATCTGTAAGTCGCTTAGGGCTCGAGAAGAAGGAAGTACCAAAACTTGAAAATCGTCAAGATCACCGGATTCGAGCTGGTCGTCTCGGATGTCTTCGAAGGGAATCGGTGGATTCTGTTTGATCAGGAATTCGCGCCAACTAAGCAATGTTTGATCAACCCACGCGGTGCTGGTGTCCTGATATGCCAAGGCCCTGTGGGCGTTCTTGGTATAATTACTGTTTAAAAGAGCAACTTTGGGCCTGGTATCCTCTCCAATTTTGAAGGGAGAGGCATCTTGAATTTTAAATGCTCCGAGCGCACTTTCCAGAAGAAGAATGCAAACCAATATGGCTGCCGCTAAGGATGTTAACCCAAGCGTAAGAAACCAAATGGTGCTTACTCGTTCTAGTTGAAGGTTACGCATGGTAGCCGAAATTAAAGTAGATGATAGTCTGCCTAATCAGGTATCGACCGGTTCTGCAAAATCAAAAGCGTTCTTTCTACTCTTGCAGAAGGGTCCTAACCTATAACCAGGCGAATCCTTCGTCTTCTTTCTGTATTTCCTGCTTATCTGCATGTCGTGATGCATCTTCAGGCTGGACTGGTACAAAACCCTCGTCGGTGTATTCCTAGAAAAGGGAATTTTGAGGATCGTTCTGAGCCTGCTGAACAGCAGGAGGCTGAGATACCATGACATTCTGGGCTGGCTGAGGCGCCGCGCGTGGTGCCCCGAAAACATTGGTCGCTGGCATCTGCTGCCCGGCAGGAATGCCCAGCGTAGCGTGCTGGGGCGCCACCAAAACGTGAGGTTCTTGAACGTACTGAGGTGTGCCTACGCTGTCTTCACGAGCGCGTCGTTCACGTACTTTGTACAGAATGTAGGCGGCGACGGCCAAAATGTGCTCGTCTATGTGCTCGCTGTAACGAGACATATTAGTATGAATTTAAAAAGTGCTCCAATTTGGCGAAATCGAGCACAGAATAGTAGCGGCTTGTCATTGCTAGAGAACGAGCGAATTTAATATTTTGGTGATTATGCCTAAAAATGATATTTAAAAGGTTTTGCTGGAGCCCTTGTTTGAAATAAAGGTTCGGCGCATATTGAGACAATCAAAAATTCCTCCATGGACAAGGATTTACACTCGATTCAACAGGCTAGGACGCTGCTTCGCAAGGCACGCGAAGCATTTGACCTGTACCACACTTTTTCACAAGAACAAGTGGATAGAATCGTCGCCGAAATGGTCAAGGCCGGAATCCAGGAATCAGAGCGTCTAGCAAAATTGGCCCTCGAAGAAACTGGATTTGGACGTATTGAAAGCAAAATCCAAAAGAATCTTTTCGCCACCCGGACCCTTCAAGAACGCATGCAAGGCATGAAAACCTGCGGAGTAATTCGGACCTCAGAAAATGGATCTATTTGGGAAATTGCGTCTCCCATGGGCGTGGTGGCAGCTCTCATTCCCTCCACTAATCCAACGTCCACGGCCATGTATAAGGCCATCATCGCGGCCAAGGCTCGGTGTGGCATCGTGATTAGTCCACATCCTCGGGCCAAAAATTGCACACTCGAAGCCCTCCATGTGGTTGCTCACGCTGCGTACAAAGCAGGCGCACCCCAGGGCCTGTTTGGATGTATGACCGAACCCTCTATTGAAGGCACAAATGCTTTGATGGAGGACCCTGACACGGATTTGATCTTAGCGACTGGCGGTTCGGCCATGGTCCATTCAGCCTATTCAAAGGGCAAACCCGCCTATGGAGTCGGATCCGGAAATGTACCCGTATATGTGGACCGAACTGCCGATTTGTCAAAAGCAGCGGCAGATATTGTATATGGCGTCTCCTTTGATTGGGGAACGCTTTGTTCAACCGAGCGCAGCATCGTTGTGGATACACCTGCTCTACCACGGCTCAAAGAATCTTTAATTTCCGAGGGAGCTCACATATTGAGCGATGAAGAAGCTCAGCTTTTACGAGAAGTAGTTGCGCCTGGAGGCCGATTAAATATTAATCAGGTCGGCAAATCTCCGGCTTTTATCGCTGAAATGGCTGGTTTTACGGTTCCAGAATTCTGCCGTGCCCTCATTGCCGAAGTTAAAGAAGTAGGAAAAAGCGAGCCATTGTCAATGGAAACGCTTTCCCCAATTTTAAGCCTGTACAGTGTCGATGGATGGGAAAAAGGCTGTGAGCGATGCAAAGAAATTCTAGCCTATGGTGGAATCGGTCACACATTGGCGATCCATGCGTCCTCCAAGAAGGTTATAGAAGCATTTGCTCTTGAAAAACCGGCCATGCGAATAGTGGTCAATTCCGTAGCGGCACTCGGATCAGTCGGTTTTACTACAGATTTATTCCCTGCCATGACCTTGGGACCAGGAGCCATGGGCGGCTCAATTACGAGTGATAATATTTCACCGTTACACTTAATCAACATTAAACGGTTGGCTTTTGAAACCAATCCGATAAATAAAGGCTCGAATTCCACCGACCTAAAGCCAACCAAAGAACCAAAATATGTACGAACAACCGCTCCCCTAACAACCGATGGACGCCCAACGAAGCCTTGGATGGAGGAAATAGAAGCCCGTCTCAGGACCCGTGCTGGGAACCCATCTTCCCGCTCTGGAAAATGGTCCTCGAGAACTGAAAATGGGAGTTCTAAGCCTGATAAAATGGTTCTCAACCCCACGATTGAACCAGATTCGCTTGCGGAGAGTGAGGTCGATCGTTTGATTGCTAAGTTTCGGAAGCCTCGATGACGATCTATCATTCCCCAAGATCTTCTCCAACCCGAAATTGACTCGGATGGCGAACAAACGCTATATTTTCTGATCTGAATAATATTGTAAATCGAAAACCTATCGGTACTGCCTGATGGCCGACACAAGTGATTTCCGTAATGGTTTTACCATGGAATGGAATAATGGGATTTGGACCATTATCGATTTCCAGCATGTAAAACCTGGGAAAGGTGGAGCATTTGTCCGCACGAAACTGAAAAATGTTAGCAACGGGAAAACTGTTGACAATACTTTTCGATCTGGCGAACGAGTTGAACAAGTGCGGGTCGAAAGACGACCACATCAGTTCCTTTACGAAGACGATTTAGGGCTTCATTTCATGAATACGGCGACGTATGAGCAAACCTCGTTGCCAGTAGATGCTGTTGAAGGCCGAGAGTATATTAAAGAAGGTTCTACTATTGACATCATCATGCATGGAGATACGGATAAGGCATTGGCCACCGAAATCCCAAGCACAGTCGAGTTAAAAGTAACCCAATGTGATCCGGGCTTGAAAGGTGATACCGCAACAGGAGCTACAAAACCAGCCATTGTTGAAAGTGGTGCGACCGTTTATGTCCCTTTGTTTATTAACGAAGACGACATTATTAAGGTCAACACGGAGAGCGGCGACTATATTACCAGAATCAGTGCTGCTTGATCAGACTAAAACGTCCTTGATGGACTAGAGGAAAAACCATGGATCTCGATCATTTGAGAGAGATACTCGAGCTAGTTGCCTCGTGTGATGTATCTGAAGTCGAAATTGAAGAAGAGACTTTGCGAGTTGTTATTCGCAAACACGCTCCTTACCAAGCCTTGCCCCAGCAAATTACTTATGCGACGGCTCCGGCTCCAATGAGCAATGCCCCGGCAGCCGCTATTGCAGCCGCTGCACCCGATGCCCCGGTGGGCAAAGAGGTTAGGGCGCCCATTGTCGGGACGTTTTACGGAGCATCTTCGCCCGACTCGGCCGATTTTGTAAAAGTGGGAGATCGTGTCAAAACCGGCGATGTTCTTTGCATTATCGAGGCCATGAAGCTGATGAATGAAATTGAAAGTGATGTCAGCGGCACCATAGTCAAGATCTTGGTGGACAATGGCACTCCGGTTGAATACGATCAGCCTTTGTTCATTGTCGATCCCAATTGATTCAGACCAAACGCACGATTTAGTGATTAAAAAAGTACTGATTGCCAACCGGGGCGAGATCGCTCTCCGAATTATTCGGACGTGTCATGAGATGGGACTGAAAACGGTCGCCGTGTTTTCTACTGCAGACCGAGACTCCCTCCACGTTCGATTTGCAGACGAAGCGGTCTGTATTGGTGGTCCAGCAGGAAAAGATTCCTACCTAAGGGCTGAACGAATTATGGCTGCCGCCGAAATCACCGGGGCAGATGCAATTCATCCTGGGTACGGTTTTTTAGCTGAAAATGCTGATTTTTCGGCTACTTGCCAAGATAACAATGTTAAATTTATTGGCCCCTCGCCCGAAATCATTCGGATGATGGGAAATAAAAGCATGGCAAAAGACACCATGTTGGCCGCCGGTGTTCCGGTAGTTCCCGGATCTGACGGGGTCGTAAAGGACGCTAGTGCTGGAGCCAAAGTTGCCGAAAAAATCGGGTATCCGGTTATCATTAAGGCAAGCGCTGGTGGTGGTGGACGAGGAATGCGCATGTGTGCAAACCCCACCGATTTTGAGAAGTTATTCCACACTGCGAGCAACGAAGCCCAAGCAGCATTTGGAAATGGCGAATGTTACATTGAAAAATTTGTATCAGGCCCAAGGCATATCGAAATTCAGATTTTGGGTGATGGAAAAGGAAACGTAATTCACTTTGGAGAGCGGGAATGTTCAATTCAGCGCCGCCATCAAAAGTTGTTAGAAGAATCTCCTTCTCCCATTATGACCGAAGAACTGCGGCAGAAAATGGGCGACGCTGCCATTAAAGGGGCCAAAGCGGTAAATTATGAAGGCGCTGCTACCGTCGAGTTTTTGGTGGACGACAAAGGCGATTTCTATTTCATGGAAATGAATACGCGCATCCAGGTAGAGCATCCCGTCACCGAAGAAGTAGCTGACTGCGACTTAGTTGAATTTCAGATTCGAGTTGCTCAGGGAGAAGGCATTCTCGAGCGTACCATTCGGCTCGAAGGACATGCTATGGAATGCCGGATTAACGCTGAGAATCCATTCAACAACTTTTCTCCATCACCTGGCAAGATTACTACATTTCACCCTCCTGGAGGGCATGGGGTTCGAGTTGATACGCACGTCTATGCCGGGTACACTATCCCGCCATATTACGACTCCATGATTGCAAAATTGATCGTTCGGGCTAGAACCCGTGAATTGGCGATCCAAAAAATGCTTCGTGCTTTGGACGAATTTGTTATAGAAGGCGTCCACACCACGATTCCATTCCATCAGCAATTGCTGAAGGATGAAAAATTCCGCCGGGGAGAATTCGATACTCGCTTCCTGGAAACATTCACTCTTGTCGAAGAAAAAGATGAACTTTCCTGAAGGCCTTTTTTATACAAAAGACCATGAATGGTTAAAAGTAGAAGGCGATAAAGGCACTGTTGGTGTCACCGATTTTGCACAATCAGAACTTGGTGATATTGTGTATGTCGATATTGATTCACTTGATGACTTAGTGGCCAAAGATGGTGTTTTTGGATCCGTTGAGGCTGTTAAAACCGTTTCTGATTTGTTTATGCCTGTAAGTGGCACAGTTACAGAGTTAAATGACGGTTTGGAAGACAATCCGGAGCGTGTAAACGACGATCCTTATGGTGATGGTTGGCTGGTGAAAATAACTTTGTCTGACCCTTCTGAATGCGATTCGCTTCTATCAGCTTCGGAATATTCCGAGATGGTTGGCCAGTAGATAGGTTTTTACATGCACCAATGCGTTGTTATCCTGGACTTTGGTTCCCAGTTCACTCAATTGATCGCGAGACGGGTGAGGGAGGCCGGAGTATATTCTGAAATCCTACCGTGTACTGCCTCCTTGTCGGAGGTAGTCGCCTTATCCCCGCGCGGACTCATTCTTTCCGGTGGTCCATCCTCGGTCTATGATGAAGGTGCCCCGCAACTAGATCCAGAACTGCTCCATCTCAAACGAGAGGACGGCAGTTTTGTACCTGTTCTTGGTGTGTGTTACGGATTTCAGGCCATGGCCCATGCCCTTGGAGGCGAGGTATTACCTGCCAGCAAGCGTGAATTTGGACGCGCTGCAATCCAAGTGGACTCAGACAGTCGCCTGTTCAAAGACGTGCCCGAAGGCTCAAACGTCTGGATGAGCCACGGGGACCATATGACCCGGCTCCCAGAAGGCTACGAAGTTATCGCCCATACATCGAACGCGCCCATTGCGGCTGTTCGTTCGACGAAACTGCCGCATTACGGAGTTCAGTTCCATCCAGAAGTTCACCATACCACGTACGGGAAGCAGATACTAGAGAATTTTGCCCTCCAAATCTGTGAATGCGATGGAGATTGGTCCCCTGCTTCTTTTATTGAAGAAAAAAAGGCGGAAATTCGAGATCGGGTTGGAAGCGAACACGTCATTTTAGGGCTCTCCGGAGGCGTCGACTCTTCGGTTGCAGCAGTCTTATTGCATGAGGCGATTGGCGATCAACTGACGTGCATTTTTGTCAACAACGGCCTCCTCCGTAAAGGTGAATGGGAGCAGGTTCAAGAGACTTTTCGGGACCATTATCAAATTCGTCTCAAAGCGATCGACGCTAGCGAATTGTTTTTGACGAGACTAGAAGGCATAGCCGATCCAGAACGTAAACGTGTTATTATCGGGAATGCATTTGTTGAAGTATTTGAACAAGGGAAGCAGGATATCATCAAAGAATTGGGGACGAAGCCGACATTTTTGGCTCAAGGCACCCTTTATCCAGATGTTATCGAGAGTATTTCGTTCAAAGGCCCTTCTGCCACTATAAAAACACATCACAATGTGGGTGGTCTTCCTGAAAACATGGATTTTGAGGTCATTGAGCCATTCCGGGAGCTTTTTAAGGACGAAGTAAGGGCGATTGGCCGTCTTTTGGGGGTCCCAGAGAGCATCGTGGGCAGGCATCCGTTCCCGGGACCCGGCCTCGGTATTCGAGTGTTAGGCCCTGTCTCAAAACCCGACTTAGAATTATTGCGAGAGGCCGATGATATTTTCATCAGCGAACTCCGCAATTTTGGGTTATATGATGAAGTGTGGCAGGCATTTGCGGTTCTTCTTCCGGTTCGAACCGTGGGAGTAATGGGAGATGTTCGAACCTATGAAAATGTGTGCGCGCTTCGTGCTGTGACTAGTGTCGATGGCATGACCGCGGATTGGTCAAGATTTCCGGACGAATTTCTTGCTCATGTGTCCAATAGAATTGTGAATGAAATACGGGGAATAAATCGTACCGTATATGACATTAGCTCGAAACCGCCTGCTACCATTGAATGGGAGTAACTCTTCGCCATATTTGCAAAATCCTGCCCATGGCAGTGTGTATATGTCTGCTCTCAGCTATGCCTGCTAGAGCTCGGTTTCAGAATGTCATTCCTAGATATGATGTCGCAGACTCGTTGCTCTCCTCAGGAGTTTCAAGTTTTGAGACTGGAAAATACGAGATTGCACAAGCTCTTTTTGATCGAGTCCTAAACGAATTCGAGCCAAACAACGCCACGACTACCGCCATTATTCTTGCGGCTAAATCGGCGTACCGACTTGGCAAATTTGAAAGCGCAAGAGCTTATATAAGCGGGTTTGCCGGAAAGTATGGATCGAGTAAATACGTTTCGGAAGCTCGCTTCTTGGATCAATTATCGTTTGATGCCTCTCGGTTTATGGCTAGAAAAACAACTTCTTTGGGAATTATTTTCTCCTTGGATCGAGACGAGAGCGGCCAAACTCAGGAAATTTTTAATGGCGTTCGATTGGCAGTCGATCAGTACAATCTTGAGCATTCTGAACAACCCGTTCAGATGATCTTTCGCGACATTGACGGCGGAGCAGCTTCTGCTCGAAGAGCAATAAGAGAGTTGGCAGCCGAAGGCGTCTCCGTGATCATTGGCACGCTATTCAGCGAAGAAGCCATTGCTGCCGCGGAGGAAGCTGAGCTCCTGCAGAAAGTTTTTGTAGCTCCCTTGGCCACCAACGACCAACTTGTAGACAACCGATCCTTCACGTTTCAGGCAAATCCCAGCATGAAGGTAAGAGGGGCCGCCATGGCTCGTTTCGCGGTAAACGGCCTTAGACTTGATTCCATTGCGGTGATT
The DNA here is from genome assembly GCA_937876355.1 of uncultured Bacteroidota bacterium. Taxonomy (GTDB): domain Bacteria; phylum Bacteroidota; class Rhodothermia; order Rhodothermales; family UBA10348; genus UBA10348. Next base: position 11,062 of record CALFHN010000160.1, read on the forward strand.
CTTGCGACTGACGATAGGCAAATATCGGAACGACAATCAGACGGTTTTTTGGAAGAGGCCTCTCAACTTGGCGTAACGATTAACATGGTTAGCGTACTGCCAAACGAAAATGCACTTTATCGACTTTCGGATGCGCTTGGAGCCGACACGCTGGATCTGGCAAAAGCAGTTTACATTCCGTTGGCTTCTAGATCTCCCGCTGCTACGGCCGGTGCCATTCTTTCAAATCTAGATAGAATGAATCCAAATATCCGAGTTATTGGCAACGAGGGATGGCAGGATTTACCCCAGGTATCCCACGCGTCATCGTATTTGGTGACGTACGGAAATGAGTTTTGGGTCGATCCTGCATCTGATCAATACCAGGCGTTTGCCCGAACATTTCGGGCATTGGCCATGGCCGAGCCGGGAAGATTAGGTGTCACCGGGTTTGATGTTACCAATTTCGTGCTGAACGTTTTAGATCAGTTGGAAAGCAAAGATGGCCTAAATCGCCAGAAAGAATTGAGGTTGGTCGAAGCGTTCCGGGCCCAGCCGCTATTTCAGGGCCTTGGACTTCGTATCCATTTTG
>CALFHN010000161.1 GCA_937876355.1 uncultured Bacteroidota bacterium
TGGAGAAAAACTCTTTCGACCTATGCGGTAACTGCGTACAACAGATTCAGGATGGAAAATGAGTCTGGAATTGTTTCCATTTGGGAAAGTGGTACCCAAGCCTATTGGGATACGAATCGAGGTGTACGCGAGGTTTCCCTTTGGCAAAATCAGACTCAAAACATGAACATGTCTGATTTATTGCCGGCGGCCATGTTTGTGATGAACCTGTATGATGATGACATTGAGGTTGCAGGGCATAATCTTATAGGCGTAACACATCCCAAAGCTCTTTCATTTTACGATTTTAAGCTGGAAAAAATTACTGCTCGCGATGACGCTGAAGTCTACGTAATATCAGTTGCACCCAAGCAAAAAACGTCGGCCGGATTTGTTGGAACAATAGCTGTCTTGGATGGAGCATTTGCCCTCTTATCTGCGGAATTGAGACCTGGATCTGCTTTTTTGTTTCCACCACCCGTACAATACGTCAACGTAGAGTACACTCAACAGTTTTCGAATTTCGGGACTGACGTCTGGTTACCAGTCGATTTCAAGGCAGATATGGATGTCAAAATTGGTATTAACGGCGTTTTAGTATTCCCTGAATTTAAGATTCGTCAGCTATCCAGCTTAACAGACTTTAAGATCAATGTGCCGGTCCCTGATTCACTTTACGAGCAAAAAAATAGTGTTGTTAAGGACACGACCGTTGGAAAAGTAGAGGTGCTTCCGGCAGAGCGAATTAGTATTCCCCTTACCGACGAGGAATTAAAGGCGTATAGCACCATCGATTCCACCATGACCTTGGAAAAAGCGTATAAACCCAAAGGAATCTTGGCTCGTTACGTAATATCCAATTCCAACAGTTCGGGAACGAGCGTTACCGTAACAGGTGGAGTTTCGAGTACAGGTGGAAATTTGCCGTTTTCTATTCGTCCGGGGGCCTGGGTAAATCGCGTAGAAGGGTTTCATGGTCATGTGAGAACGACCGTAGAACCCGTCAAAAAGGTCGTCTTGTTGGGACTGATAGGATATTCAACCGCGCAAAAGTTTACATCTTATGGTTTCGGATTGGAATCTAAAACTAAGGTATCCCTGCGGCTCTGGTACTCCGATGAGATTGTCACTCAATTTAAATCGGACGTTAGAAATCCGCTGTTCAATACACTTAATGTTTTGGCCGGGGAGGCTGACTATTTTGAATACTATTCCGCAAAGGGATGGACGATGTCTGCTCGAGCTAAATGGCCGCGTAATAGGAGAATAACCGGTACCCTGACTTATGGAGCCGAAACTCATGCACCTCTTTCTCAGAAAAGTTTTAATTCCTTTTTAGGCCAAAAACTTGACGTACGAGCTAATAGTCCGATTTCGGCGGGCCAACTTCAGTATGCCAAATTTGAAGTGGAGGGCGACATCGAGTCTTTGCCATTTCCAATCGGACCTCAAAAACATTGGAAGGCCACTATAGAGCAGAGTCTTGGAGGTAATTTGGTCGCCAGCGGAAATTATACCAGATACGAAGGAATAATTACATGGAGAGTCCCCACATTCTTTAAACGTCGATTACTCTCAAATGCCCTCGAAATCCGTGTTGTCGGCGGAGCAAATCGCGGGAAAAACATTCCGATCCAAAAACTAGGAATAGTCGACGGTTCTTCCTTCCACACGTCCTTTGGATCGATCAAAACATTGGATTCAGTACCGTATCGCGGAAGCACGTGGGGGCTCGTAGCTTGGGAGCATACGTTTCGAACAGTGCCATTTGAATTGATTGGTTGGAAATGGGCCGTGGATCGACATTGGAACTTGATAGCACATGGAGCTCACGGTAAAACTAGCATAAAAAGAGCAGTTACAGGTGTCTTTTCATCACCAGGGATTCATTCAGAATTAGGTGTTTCTTTATCTGGTTTATTCACTTTGTTTCGCGTAGACACCGCATGGCGCTTGGACCAAAAAGACTTTAGGATTGGCCTGGCTATGGCTAGAATTTTTTAGTCAAAACCGATTTCTTAGTCAAAAAAATCAGGGAGATAAGGTTTTATGGTTCGCCCAATGCAACCGGCCGATCTGGTTTTGAAATCCACCCGCTCCACGATTCGGCATACAATTCGGGTAAGGGTAAGCCGGCGATTTGGGTTGCCAATATGTTATGGCACGCTGTCACCCCGGATCCACAGTAGAACACTGGATTAGATTGTTCTCCGAACAGCGTTTTAAATCGAGAATGCAATCTATCAGGCTCCAGAAAGTGCCCAAATTCGTCTAAGTTGTCCGTCCAAGGGAGGTTGATCGCACCCGGAATATGTCCAGCAATGGGGTCGATAGTTTCATTTTGTCCCAAAAAACGATCGTGAGTTCGAGAATCGACAAGGTTTGATCGTGCAGAATTGGATTCAAAAGACTGGGCAATCGTGCGAATAGGGACGTCTTCAATCGATGTCGTCAGGACAATTGCTTCTGAGCTTCTAGTGGAATTCTGCGAAATATCGTCCACCTTAGTTCCAGCGTTTGACGGCCTGGGATTCCGGGTTGAAGGCTCAAAACGGTGTTCAGGGGTGGAATTATACGTTTCCCAAGCCGCCCAGCCTCCGTTGAGAACCCAAACGTTTGTGAATCCGCTCCAACGCAAAAGCCACCAAAGTCGAGCGGCGAAGGGTCCGCCAGCTGAGTCGTAACAAACTATTTTGGACGTTTCAGAAACGCCAAAGGCGGTCAATTTTTTCCACAAAGTTTCCATCTCTGGTAGGGGATGACGCCCCTCCGAGCCGTCTCCAATTGGCCGCGACAAATCTGTTTTTAAGTGGAGATAACGTGCTCCGGGTATGTGATTGTCGCAGAATTCATTTTTACCTCTTTCGGGCTCCTCGAGATAAAACCTGCAATCAAATAGAATAACTGACCCTTCTTGCATCCATTCCGTCAATTCACCAACATCTAGGATCGGATTTTTATAGCGAAGCGTACTCATTCGGTTATCCACAATAGCTTTTGATTGAATGGTTCGGCTCGTAGCTTCAGAGCCCCCGCTTCAAGATACATTTCACAGACTTACCAACTACAGTCATGGCCGCTACTGTTACGCCAAAAGCTTCGAGAGGTCTTACGCCTCTCATGCGACAGTATTATGCGGTAAAAGAGCGACATCCTGACACGGTTTTGTTATTCAGGATGGGGGATTTTTATGAAACATTCGGGTCAGACGCCGAAGAAGTTCATGCGGTACTTGGGATTACGCTTACCAAAAGGTCCAATGGAAGTGCGTCTGAAACAAGTCTGGCGGGGTTTCCTTACCACTCTCTAGATACGTACTTGCCAAAGTTGGTGAAGGCTGGATACAGAGTCGCCATTTGTGAGCAATTGGAAGAGGCGACAAAGGGGAAAACGATAGTTGACAGAGATGTGGTGGAGATTGTCACCCCCGGTGTAATTCTTCGGGATGAATTGCTTGATCCAAAACAAGCTACCTATGTCGCTTCTGTTTTTGAAATACAGAAAGGAAAAGGAGGCTCTGCAACATCAGTTTTTGGGATTGCTTTCGCAGATGCTTCTACCGGCGAATTCAAAATGACGGAGGCTCAATCTGGTTCGCTTGGTACCATATTGAGAGGTATCAACCCTGCTGAAATAATTTGTGTACGGACCCAAAGACAGGAATTTGAAAAACTGGGCTGGAATAGAAATGTCCTCACTTCTATTGAGGACTGGGTTTTCGGCGAAGATTACGCAACGTCGGTACTAAAAGAACACTTTGGCGTCCATTCATTGAAGGGATTTGGTGTTGAGCAACAAACTGTTGGTATCCAAGCTGCTGGAGGGCTTTTACACTATCTACAAGAGACACAAAAAGGCCCACTACCTCATATTCGCAAGTTAGAAAAGCATGACCAAAGCGATTATATGTCGCTGGACGTGCAAACGCTGCGGAATCTCGAATTGGTAAGCAGCACGGGTGGACCAGACGGCTCATTGGTATCCATACTTGACGAGACGTTAACTCCCATGGGGGCAAGAACACTTCGGGGATGGTTGGTCCGACCGCTGAAGGATATGGAGGGCATATTAGCGAGACAGAGGATCGTAGAAGCTTTCATATCGTCACGGCAGGTCAGAGAAGCGGTTCGGTCGAAACTGTCGAATATGGGCGATTTAGAGCGAATTGCTGTTCGAATTTGCACAGGAAGGACAACTCCTAGAGACCTTGGCGCTTTAATGAGGGCTTTTGAACGCCTCCCAGAGATAGCGACAGTCCTTTCAACGGCGGGAGTGCCTGTTTTGGACGAATTGGGAACAGAGATTCAGCCAGCAGATCACATCGTTCAACTTATTTTTGACCGTCTCTCAGACGAGCCGCCTGCCAGCTTGAAAGACGGAGGTGTTATAAAAGCGGGATTTTCTTCAGAATTGGATGATCTGCGAGCCTTGTCTAAGGGTGGACAAGATTGGCTGAAGGAATTGAGGGATCTCGAAGCGCATCGCACTGGAATATCTTCGTTAAAGATCAGCTACAATAAAGTTTTTGGTTATTACATCGAGGTAACACATGTTCACAAAGACAAGGTGCCTCCCGAATACATTCGAAAACAAACCCTTGTAAACGCAGAAAGATACATTACTCCGGAGCTGAAGGAATACGAGGAAAAAATTCTTGGGGCGGAGGAAAAGCGACTCGTATTGGAACTGCAACTGTTTCAAGAACTCCGCCAAGAGCTGGCAGAGTATTCTGATGTGGTCTTTGCCAACGCTCGAATTTTGGCTAAAATTGATGTTCTTGCGTGTCTTTCTGAAGTTGCAGTTAGAAATAAATTTGTAAAACCACTCATCCACGATGGGTTGGATCTTGAGATTGAAGACGGGAGGCACCCCGTAGTGGAGAAATCGCTGGGATTGGGACAGCCTTTTATTCCGAATTCAGTAAATATGGATACGGAAAAAGAGCAAATCCTGATTATCACAGGTCCAAACATGGCCGGTAAAAGCGTGGTGTTAAGACAGGTGGGGCTAATCGTGCTTTTGGCCCAAATGGGTGGATACGTACCGGCTAAAAGGGCTAGGATTGGAGTAGTGGATCGCATTTTCACGCGTGTTGGGGCTTCAGACAACCTTTTGGCGGGCGAAAGTACATTTTTGGTCGAAATGAATGAAACAGCCAATATTCTAAATAATGCGACCAAGAAGTCTTTAATTTTACTAGACGAGGTGGGGCGGGGCACGAGCACGTTTGACGGACTATCTATTGCCTGGGCCCTTGTTGAATACCTGCATTCAACCCCGGATGTGGCGGCCAGAACATTGTTTGCGACCCATTACCACGAGTTAAATGAGTTGGAGAACCGACTTGAGCGAGTTCGGAATTATCGAATTCTAGTTCAAGAACACAACGGGAAGGTGGTGTTTCTCAGAAAAATGGTCAGGGGCGGGGCCGACCATTCGTATGGAATTGAGGTGGCTCGCATGGCTGGATTACCGGCCGCTCTACTCGATCGCTCTCGGCAGATACTGAATGAACTAGAGCAACAGGAACTGCAAGTTGGAGATGTTGCTGAAAGGATACAACCTTATGGCCCAGAACAGTTTACGGCTTCTCAAATGTCGTTGTTTGGCATACCAACCGATCCTCGGCTAGAAGAAATAGGAACCGTTTTATCCGGCTTAGACCCCAACTCAATGACCCCAATTGATGCGCTATTATTGCTTACAAGATTACACCAAAAATTAGGCGAAGGATGATAAGAGAGTTTATTGGCAAATTGCCAACCTACAACGATTCAAATTTTATTGCTGACACAGCGGCAGTTATTGGTGATGTGCACTTGGGAGAGGATGCGAGTGTGTGGTTCGGCGCATCTGTACGCGGGGACGTTAATCGAATTCGAATTGGAGAACGGTCTAATATTCAGGACAATGCGGTTATCCATGTGACACATGGTTCAGCACCAACACACATTGGGGCCGGAGTTACTGTAGGGCATTCGGCAATTATCCACGGATGCACGGTCGAGGATGATGTGCTCATCGGTATGGGTGCGATTGTTTTAGATCACGCCGTTATTGGAAGTCACACTATTATCGGCGCTGGAGCTCTTGTCACTGGCGGAATTAAGATTCCACCTGGATCGCTCGTTTTGGGATCGCCGGCTAAAGTCGTTCGAGCGTTAAGACCTGAAGAAATTGACTCAATAGCTGATTATTCTCGCAACTACGTTCGATATAAAGACATTTACCTAGGGATAGAGCAACCTAGCGTTAACCCATTTTACGCCTGATTCTGAACCTCATGCGAATTTTAATAGTCGGAAGTGGCGGCAGAGAACATGCAATTGCATGGAGTTTGGCTAAAAGCGCTTCAAAGCCAGAGATATTTGTAGCACCAGGTAACGCTGGAACGAAACGAATCGCAGTAAATGTGAATCTAGATTCTGCCGATCAAAACGGAATTTTGGATTTTGTTCGTGAATCACGCGTAGATCTTGTAATAGTAGGCCCAGAACAACCTTTGGTCAGCGGTCTCGCAGATATTTTAAGGGCAAACGGCATCTCAGTTGTCGGCCCATCCGCCGGTGCCGCCCGGTTAGAGGGTAGCAAGGCGTTTTCAAAAGATTTTATGCAGCGTCATGGAATCCCAACCGCTTCATACAGGACATTTCGTGCTGGTCAATCTGACGAAGCCATCAGTTTTGTACGCACACAAGGAGCCCCAATTGTCGTGAAAGCTAGTGGCCTGGCCGCGGGCAAGGGAGCCATCGTTTGTATGACACTTCCGGAGGCAGAAGAAGCCATTCAAAACTTGATGGTTTCTCAGTTGCTCGGAGAAGCCGCTAATGAAGTGGTAATCGAAGCATTTTTGACCGGAGAAGAGGTTAGTGTTTTCGTGTTAACCGATGGCATAGATTACGTAACTCTTGCTCCTGCTCAAGACCACAAACGAATAGGCGAAGGGGATACCGGACCAAATACCGGTGGAATGGGAGCCTACGCACCGGCACCCGTATACTCGGAAGAAATTGACGCGGAAGTACGGCTGAAAATTATAGAACCTACGCTCAAAGGAATGAGAGACGAGGGGAGTCCATTTCAAGGAATCCTGTTCGTGGGCTTGATGTTGACTCCGGATGGACCGACAGTTGTTGAGTACAATTGTCGGCTAGGGGATCCCGAAACCCAGGTTGTATTGCCTCTCATGCAGGCAGATGCGGTTGACGTGTTTAAGGCGATTGCTTCCGGAAACGTCGGCCAACTTTCAATTGGAATTCACGACGGTTCGGCCGTCTGTGTAGTTCTGGCATCAGAAGGATATCCTGGACCGTATCTTAAAGGTAAAGTGATATCAGGGCTCGAGGAAGGGTCTACTGACGGGACAGTATCCATTTATCATGCCGGAACAGCAGAAAATGATCTTGGTGAAATCGTTACGAGTGGGGGGCGAGTATTGGCTGTCACGGCTGTATCCCCTACACTTGAAGAAGCGTTAAAGCTGGCTTACGACCGAGTCGAAGGTATTACTTTTGAAGGCGCCCAATTCCGAAGAGATATTGGGCTGAAGGGCCTGGCGCGAAATTAACGCTCATTGCAGCAGCCTCGCGGTTTTTTACTAATCATCGCACTAACTACTATTTTTTATGCGGATTGCACTTTTTGGACCTCCCGGAGCTGGCAAAGGCACCCAAACGGCGTTATTAGAACCAATGTTTGGGCTTCAAAGCGTTTCTACTGGAAACCTAATTCGTTCAGCAGTGCACGATGATTCACCCTTTGGTCGAGAGCTGGGGGCATATATCGAAGACGGCGGACTGGTCCCTGACGAAATTGTCCAAAAGTTGGCCGAGGACCGTCTCCGCGAATATGACTTTAATAATTTTATCCTCGACGGATTTCCCAGAACTGTGGTACAGGCGGTTTGGCTTCGCGAACTGTTAGAAACGAACAAGGCGCCAATTCAGGTCGTAATTAGTATGGCCGTTCCAGATGAAATTATCATTGAACGGCTTTCTCAGAGGCGCATACATAAAATTACATGTGAGCCATATCATCTGACTCTTCGCCCGCCTCCTGCAGATATTGATCCGGATCTTATCGTTCAGCGAAGTGACGATCGCATTGAAGCAATTAAAGTTCGATTGGACACTTATCGAAAAATGACCCGGCCCGTTGCCGACTTTTATCAAAAATCAGGGCTTTTGACTGAGATTTCTGGTGATGGAACGAGTACGGAAATTCGAAACCAGATAATAAAAGTTCTCGAATCTCGTTCTGTTCTTCAAGTCGCTTAACTACAAAATTGTGAATCAAACAACTTTTGCCGATCGGGTCAGCGTTTGGTCCGAAGACCATGGCACATCTATGATTCTGCCATGGGAAATCGATTCTGTGGTAAGTTTTCGAGGGACACTTTCCACATCGCCGGATTTTGCGAGCGGGGAGGAGGTGCTTCAGGACATCCTAGTAGGGATGTTGGATAAAGGGACCAAACTGCATACAAAGCTGGAAATATCCACCCTGTTGGAAGATTGTGGTGCCTCAATTCGGTTTTCATCGTCGAGTTTATCAATACGATTTGATGCAAAGTGTTTAAAATCTGATTTAGATTTAGTTCTTGGATTGATAAATGAACAACTTTTATATCCGGCTCTGGATGAAAGGGAATT
>CALFHN010000162.1 GCA_937876355.1 uncultured Bacteroidota bacterium
CGACGGAATAGGAATAGTGATAATAGCCGCCGCCATTGGCGCACGAGCCCATTGAGATGACCCAGCGCGGCTCGGCCATCTGGTCGTAAACCTTCCGCAAGGCCGGAGCCATCTTGTTGGTCAGGGTACCGGCGACGATCATCACGTCGGACTGCCGCGGGCTCGGGCGGAAGACAATGCCGAACCGGTCGAGATCGTAGCGCGAAGCCGCCGTGTGCATCATCTCGACGGCGCAGCAGGCCAGTCCGAATGTCATCGGCCACAGCGATCCCGTACGTGCCCAGTTGACCAGCTTGTCCATCTGGGCAACGACGAACCCCTTGTCAGTGAGCTGATCGGTGACGGCGCGCAGCGCAGCATCCTGATCCGCTCCCGGCGATAGAATGCCGGTATTCAGCTGCCCGGGTTCTACTCCCATTCGAGAGCTCCCTTCCGCCATTCATAGATGAAGCCAACGGTCAGAATGCCGAGAAACACGACCATCGACCAGAAACCGAACAGACCGATATCGCGGAGCGAAATCGCCCACGGAAAGAGGAAAGCCACTTCGAGATCGAAGATGATGAACAGGATGGCGACAAGGTAGAATCGAACGTCGAACCGCGTGCGCGCATCGTCGAACGCTTCGAAACCGCATTCGTAGGCGGAGTTCTTTTCCGTATCAGGTTTCTGACGACCGATAATATAGGAAGCAGCCAACATCGCCGCCGCAAGACCGGTGGCCAGGCCAAGAAAAATCAGGATCGGCAGGTATTCGAGAAGCAGAGCGTCCATGCCGTGCGGTCCCCAGCCTCACAATTGTATCGGCGGCGTAGCGCAACACACCAACTGCCAGACCGGCTATCCGATCAGGCAATCAAGGGAATCGGCCACCCTCCTGATGGGGAGCCATACACCAGCATGGGGGTCCTTGCAAGCGACGCCGGAGACCCCGATTTGCATGCTGCAGAAACGAAAAAAACGCCCATGAAGGACGCTCGTACAATGCCGTTAACGGTGGCGGGAGCGACGGGACTCGAACCCGCGGCCTCCGGCGTGACAGGCCGGCGCTCTAACCAACTGAGCTACGCCCCCGTCGTTTCGGCCCGCGGTGTGTACTGCCCGCACCCTTGCGATGTCAAGGCAATCCGACTGCCTGCATACCGGCTTCCGGAAACTCGGCATCGCGTCCAGAAAACCACCGCGTATGATTCCGTTGTTGCGCTCGTGATGCCGCCACCATTCAGGGTGTGCGCTATCCAAATGGAGAAAACTGGTGGGCGGTGACGGGATCGAACCGCCGACCCCCTCGGTGTAAACGAGGTGCTCTGCCAGCTGAGCTAACCGCCCTGTACCGCATCATGCGGCACGCTTATCTACGCGGAGCCTGCAGTGTCCTGCAAGGCCTTCGAGACGTCAAAAGAGAAAGCCGGCTGCGGAGCCCGCAACCGGCTTAATCGCAAACATTCTTATCGTGTGCGGCGTTTAGTTGACCGCGTCCTTCAGAGCCTTGCCAGCCTTGAATTTAGGCTGTTTCGAAGCGGCGATCTGTATGGTTTCACCGGTCCGCGGATTGCGGCCGGTGGTTGCTTTGCGCTGCGCGACGGCAAAAGTTCCGAAGCCAACGAGACGAACCTCGGAGCCGCTCTTCAGTTCAGAGGTAATATTGTCGAAGACGCTGTCGACAGCCTTTGTAGCGTCGGCCTTGGAAAGACCGGCGGAGTCGGCAACGGCAGCGACGAGATCGTTTTTGTTCACGGTAAAGCCCCCTTTGGGATAGTTCGTCGGTGTCTGGGAGCGAAATGCCCGAATCCAAACACCGGTGAGTCTAGAGGCCTGATTTCCATGCCGTCAATTCAGAAACCCGCAGATTTCTGCGAAAAACAGCCGAATCTACGAGTCGCAAGCGAAAAATTGCACGAGTTTCGCAAGATCGGTCAGTGCGTCACCACTCCGCTCGGCGTGGACTTGGCTTCCGCCTCCGTTCCCGGGCG
>CALFHN010000163.1 GCA_937876355.1 uncultured Bacteroidota bacterium
AACAAAACCTATCTAAACGGGCCTCGTCGCCAAAAAAACAAACGCGTTGTAATCGCCCTCAAAAACTTGGTCCATAAACTCATGGCGTATCCTGTATGCAGTTTAATTACCTATCCCAAACAAGTGCCTACGAGGGGCGGCCCACCAAGATGCGCTAGTATGGATATCCGAGCGATTTAGAAATATCCTCAATGCTCCATTCTTGGGCATAAAGGCCAACACTTCCAAAAAATCCATGCCCACCCACAACATTAGAAAGTACGCCAGGTTGCGCAAGTATTTCGGGGTCAAAGACGCCCAAGGGCGGGTCCCAATTCCCATCCAAAATGCGAATCTGTATTCCCATCGCAAATACGTGGTGTGTTCCGGTTGGCGTTAATAAGCCGGTGTCTTGCGCCCATTGAACGCGCGCCCACACAGCAGGCTGATCCTCTGAGATATTAGCCCGAATCTTCCACCCGCCATCATTTGTGCGGGATCCTTGTCGATTATAGGGGACGTACACCCCTTGTTTTGCAGTGCCGCCTTCCCACCAATAATACATTTTGATGTCCCAAGGGGATGCAATTTGTCGAATGGTGATGTCCTGATAGACGAACGTTGAATCCTGCTCCCAGACCACTGGGCTACGGACAAATAGGGTGTCCGAATTAATACCTGGTACGCGGGTCTGGGCACTAGTCATTTTTCCATCGGCCCGAATAACTTCGAGGCGATAACCGCGCCTAGGATTTAATAGAAAATGACTCTTAAAAACATGCCCATACGTTCCATCCTCAAGCTGTGAAAGTTCGTGGTTCCACCGAATGCGCTCCCCTGAAGTCAAGTCTGTAGAATAAACTTCAGCATCAATTTGTGCCTGCGGGTCGGTCGGGCTCAAAATGTTCTCTGGGAACCGTGTAACAGGTACCACGCGGACCGCATGGTCGGCAGATAGTTGGTCTAGATACCCCCAAATAGTGAACAGTTTTTCTTCATTTTCAAACGGGTCTATCATCGTGTCACTACACGAGGAACACACGCTAACAAGCAATAAAATGAGAAGAAATTGGCCGCCGGTTCGCATATTAAAAGAATCGTTTTAGAGATGATGTGTAAAGGTCGCTCTAATCATGTTAAATTAACTGCTGAAATAGGCGTATCGTAGCCAATTGATTACGGACTGTTCCATCTCAACTCCGGACGGTTCAGGGCTATACGCATTGGCAAGGTCAATAAGCCAGTTCATCATATTGTGTAAGATCTGACTCGCATTGTTAACATACTATTGGTTGGGCTCCTAGTAGGTCTTGGGACAGCTCCGTGCATCGCATTTGGACAGTCACTGACCGATGTGGCTGAGCTTCAGCGCATTTCTGCCGCTTACCGCGCGGCCCTCAACCGAACTGACACCCTCCTGTTTCCGCCTCGGTTCGCGAGTAAATGGGCCGATTCTACAGGGTTAGAAACCGAAATATTGGGCCTTTTGGGCGGACGGCCTCTAATATATACAACCCACAATAGACGAGCCTCTGCTACAGTAAAAACAACATCTCTTAATACTGGCGGGCGAACCGGACTTAACCTGAATGGTGCTGGAAATGTGGTCGCACTATGGGACGCCGGAAATGTACTTACATCACATCGAGAACTCATTGGAAGAGCGGTGCAGCGGGATACTACCGCCGTTGGGGCCACACATGCCACACATGTCGCAGGTACCCTGGCCGCCTCGGGCGCTTGGGATATCGTAAGAGGAATGGCTCCGGAAATCTTTGTAGACTCGTACAACTGGGTCGACGATGTCGCGGAAATGGCCACGGCGGCGGCAAACGGGCTTACCCTATCAAATCATTCATATGGAGTGCCACTCGGATGGGTTCCAAACTTTCATGGGGACGGTCTATGGGCCTGGATGGGAGATCCAGCCATTTCAAACCTTGAAGACTTTCGATATGGCTGGTACGACCAACTTTCTGCAACGTGGGATGCTATTGCCGTTGCAGCCCCCAACTACTTGATTGTGAAAAGTGCCGGAAACGAACGGGAACTACAAGGACCCTTGAATGGCGAACCCCATTATGTCTTTAATGAAGGATGGAAAATCAGTTCAGATGTGCGTCAGCTCGACGCCGGAGAGACGGGGTTCGACACTATTGGAGATGCTGGAATAGCCAAAAACGTCTTGACCGTAGGAGCAACGGAGAGCGCTCCCTGGGGAATAAAGAGTCCGGAAGACGTAAAGATGACCTCTTTTTCTGGGTGGGGGCCAACAGACGACGGCCGGATCAAGCCCGACATTGTTGCCCCTGGGGTCCAGCTGATGTCTGCAAAAGCAGCTTCGGATTTGGACTATGGTCCTTCGAGCGGGACATCAATGGCTACTCCAGTGGTTACAGGATCGGCGGCGCTCCTGCAAGAATTGTATACAAAAGAATTTGGGGTCACTCCACCTTTGTCTTCGACCATCAAAGGGCTCATTATTCATACGGCAGACGAAGCGGGACCGTTTCCGGGGCCCGACTACCAGTTTGGCTGGGGTCAACTCAATTCAGAAAGAGCCGCCTTGCACCTCCACCAGGCGGGTGTTTCGTCGCGTTCGGCGGCCCCGATACCGCCATTCGATTCGAACGTAATTGAAGGCGCCTTGGAGGCAGGGGGTTTCTTGGAATGGAACGTCAATGTCTCCGAACCAAAACCATTTAGGGTGACTCTCGCATGGACCGATCCCGCCGCTGAAGTCGGAATTGCAGCCCTAGACAACCGACTGTCTAACTTAACTCACAACGTAGACCTCACGGTATACGGGCCTAGCGGGACCCATTTTTCGTGGATGCTGGATCCTACCCATCCATCAAAGCCTGCCGAAAAAGGCCTCAATATTCGAGACAATGTAGAACAGGTTTATTTCGACGCTGAACCAGGGTTGTATACCGTACGAGTTCAGGCTCCGATCGTCTTGACCACCGATTCACAGCTCTTCTCCTTGATGATTGGAGAGGCTGATGAAGTGTTTGAAAACGAAGCGCTTTCGTCCGTTTCTGGCCGAGTGTCAATAGGAGGCGCAGGCGTTCAAGAAGTGACGGTGCATGCACAAGGACCAATCTGGACTAATTATAAAACGCTTAAAGATGGCATCTTTTATTTAACCGGATTGCCTGCTGGTACCTATACGATTCTTCCCGAAGATCCAATCCTTCGGTTTTCTCCACCTTCGATTGAGGTCACCTTACCGCAACATTCAGAGACCATCAAATTCGACGTCATTCCCCCAGTAGAATATCAATTCGCTGATCTTTTTGAAAGTCCTCAACTGTTGCAAACAGGTGAAACAGAGGTTAGTCATCGGGTTCAAAGTGCGGCCACAGGTGGGGTATATGGATTGACGTTCGTCTTTTCCAGCAATCAAGTCGAGCAATTGGTTGGACGCAAGCTCCACATCGATACCCGATTCGATCCACGAGTTTTTCCGTACTCCGGTGTCAGGGGAAATTACGCTCTTGAATTGTCGACCGACTGGGCCTTATCCGCTGTTGACGGGACCCATTTAACAAAGCGGGTGCCTGCCATTTGGTTCGACGGTTCAGCGCCGATTCCTTTTGATGCCCGAATTCCGTATTCCGTTCGAACGGACTCGGATCAGATTCTTTTTGCCGATACCCTATCCATCCGGGTCGACAGGACGGATGACATGGCCCCCGTTTTTTTCTCCAATATTCGCTTACCTGGCCGGGCCTATGCGCCTCCAGGATCTGAGATAGCAGTCCGTGCAGGATATCTTGATGGAAGCGAAATTCGGAGTGTGACGGCATTAATGCTGGACCGGAATGACGAATCCGTTATTCTGAGAGCACTGCCCCTGCGAGACTCCGGCGATATCTCTGGTGATCTAGATATTCAGCGGGGAGACGGATTGTATTCTGCCAAATTTATTCCTCGGATTGAGGCAGACTACCGTTTGGCTATTCGGTCCGAGGATGTACACGGGAATGAAAGCACGCTCACCACCGATGCCTATTATTCTTCGGTGCCATTCAAGAAGGACAACGACTTCCTTTTCTGGACTACATATGAGCGGGGGTCAAGGACCAATACCCATGAAAAAATCTTTGATGACATCGGATTTGGCTACTCTTGGTGGGATGAACTCACCCGCGGACAGCTTGATAGCGACGACCTGGCAAGTTTTAAGGTAGCTGTTCTTGGTCGACACGCGGCTCCGATCCGCACCCAGACTGATATGGATGAGATAGGACACTATGTGAGAGGAGGTGGGAAAATCATTTTGTTGGGGCAACATCCTGTTGACGATGCATCATCACAATGGATGGAAGCCGAATTTGGTGTGCGATTTAATGCCGCCACAGGTTTAGGGCTCAACTTGTTGGGTGCCAACCAGTTACTCGGTTTTAACGCCACCCTTTCTGACGATGCCAGGCCCTCTTCCATCACTCTTCCGCCGGATGGGCTCCCATTACTAACACTAAACGGAGCAGTCGTCGCGGGTAGAGTAGGTACTTCGATAATTTCAACCATTACGGCAGCGTCTCTAACCTTCGATCTCGCTCGTCAAGACCTCCTTTCTCGGTTTTTATATCTTTCGTCGGGTCAGAGTGAAACGGTTGTCCCGCCATCCATTCCAGCGTTCGACCACGCCCCTGGGACCACGCTAACAAACGAGTACTTCGAAGCGACATGGCCCTATCAGGGGTATGCTGATTTTGAAATTGAAGTCTCGTCCAGTTCGGACTTCAGCCAGGACGTCATGCCGTATTCGGTGCACACCAACCATGCTAGGCTTGGCCCATTTGGACGCGGGTTAAACCTTTTCGCCCGAATTCGTGCTCTCAATCCGAGTGGAATTACCTCTTGGAGTGAACCTCTTCCCTTCAATTCGCGCCCGCCAAATCAACCTCCACTGGCTCTTGCATCCGCAACCAACATAGTATTCGAACTAGGCCACTATGAACCGATTGTTATCCCCAGTCTTTCCGCGCTTTTTACGGATCCAGAAGGACAGCCTCTTCGATTTGAAGTTGAAGTAAATCCGACCGGATTTTTCACTGCGACTGTTCAAAATGATTCTTTGATCTTCGTTCCCATCCTAGTTTTGTCTGGGCAAGCCGTGGCAACCCTGACCGCATTTGACTCGGAAGAGGCGTCGGCTTCAATTGTGTATCCCGTTACCATCAACTACGTGGCCAACGACCCACCGTTGCTCACTTCATCGGCCATCCAACAATCGATCCTGCATCTCGGAGATACGAGCGTTCGAAATATGGCCGACCTGTTTGTAGACCCCAACAATGATACTTTGAGTTTTGATATCGTTGTATCAACTCCTGATCGATTGGGCTTTTCGGTCAACAACAATGTGTTAACCTTAATTCCAATCGCGGCTGGGGCTGCTAGTTTTTCCATTACCGCGACAGATGGACGCGGCGGCGCGGCCGTTTACACGGAAACGGTAACCGTTGAAAACCCTGTTCATGTGAACCAAAATCCAGTAGTTTTGGACCCGGTCAAACCTGTTGCGCTATTGACCAAAACGTCATTTGCGCGATCCGTGATGGCTTTGTTCTCCGATCCTGATGGAGATCCCCTAACCTATAGCCTCACAACGGATTCGCCCGAATTCATAGAACTTCGAAACGACAGTTTATATGCAAATTTCAGTATACCTGGTCGCTTTACTGCCCAAATTACGGCCACCGATCCAAGCCTTGGTGCAACCTCGGTACAGTTTAGTTTTGAGGTAAGTGGTAACGCCACCATGGATTCCTTCTCGGACGAAATTCCACAATCTTTTGCTGTGGAGTCGGTATACCCCATGCCTTTTTCAAGTCGCGTCACGTTCGTCGTACAGATCCCCGAGTCAGGCCAATTTAGTCTTCGCATTTACGGGACTGACGGACGCGAAATTTCGACCGTGACCGAAAAAAGCGTCGGTGCCGGATCGTATGAAATAAACTGGTCTACCAAAAATCTGCGCGATGGCGTCTATTTTTATAGGGCTTCTTGGAGCAAGA
The DNA here is from genome assembly GCA_937876355.1 of uncultured Bacteroidota bacterium. Lineage (GTDB taxonomy): Bacteria > Bacteroidota > Rhodothermia > Rhodothermales > UBA10348 > UBA10348. Next base: position 6,009 of record CALFHN010000163.1, read on the forward strand.
AATTCCTTTCCGGGACCCTCGTCAAGCTGAAGTAGCCGAAATTAATTTGACGTTGAAGCAAACGCTGCACGACAACCAACATGGACTGACATTATGAACCGACTCTTCCTAGCTTGTTGCCTTTCATGCGCCGTGTTACTCGGCTGCTCTTCGCCGGACGTGACCAAGCTAGAAGAGGGCTTGGCCCTTATGCTCAATTCGTTTCCAGGCGACACCGGCATTTATGTAAAACACTTGGGCTCTGGCAAAGAAATCGCGATCCGAGCAGATTCTCTATTTCCGACGGCCAGCATGATCAAAGTACCCATCATGCTCAAGATTTTCGACCGAATCGACAAGGGTGAGCTAACCTATCAACAAGAACTGATTTACAAGGATTCGCTCTTTTATTCTGATGAAGACATCGTTGGTGAATTCAGGGACAGCGCCAGTGTATTTTTATCTGAGGCCGCCATGCTCTCCATCTCGAACAGTGACAATACGGCAAGCCTTTGGTTGCAAGAACTCGCTGGCACGGGAGTGGCCATTAATCAATGGCTCCATGACCACGGATTTAAAGGGACTCGAATGAATTCCCGTACTCCTCTGCGCAGAGGAGACTGGGAAAAATATGGCTGGGGCCAAACTACGCCACGCGAAATGGCTCGCCTAGTTGAAATGATTCGGAACGGCGAGGCTGTAAGCCCGGCCGCCAGCGAGGAAATGTACCGAGTTCTGACGCGGAGTTATTGGAATGACGAAGCCTTGTCGCAAATTCCCCCCTACGTTCAAGTGGCATCCAAACAGGGGGCCGTGAGCGCTTCGAAGTCGGAAGTTGTACTAGTTAACGCTCCGTCGGGCGATTATCTATTCTGTATCATTACAAACAATCAGGCGGACACTCGTTGGGAGTACGACAACCAAGGAGCGGTCTTGATACGCGCCGTGTCAAAACTGTTGTGGGACACGTTTGAACCCAATCAGCCCTATACACCTACTGAAGGATTCGATCGGTATAACGGATCAAACTAAAACAGCCCATTGGAAGTGGCGGCGGC
>CALFHN010000164.1 GCA_937876355.1 uncultured Bacteroidota bacterium
AGTCCTCGATTAGTTGCCTAAACGTAGAAATTGCTTCAAATGCATCGCCAGAATTCGAATATGCGTGTCCAATCTGGTAAAGGGCGTAATCATCACCCTCCGCAGACATTTTACTATAAACCCGAACTGCTTCCGGATACCGTTTAAGAGCAAAGTAGCTGTCAGCTAAGCGTAACTGAGCATCTGCTCGATACGGCACATTTCCAGTATCATTTTTATAGGCGTTTAAAAACCGCTCGAACTCGGGTACCGCATTCCCGTAATTTCCCTGACGAAAATAGGTCCAGCCCAGCGCGTAATGGGACGCATCGCTTTGGGCGCCGTTCGGATAGTCTTTAACATATCTCTTGAACAGACTTTCAGCGCGGTCAAAGGTGCCTAGTTGAAAATAGCTTTCAGCTGCCCAGAATAAAGCCTCAGAGGTCTTTTGGCCGGCCTGTCCACCTGAAAAAAGCTTCATGAATTGATCAGCAGACTCAGTGTAGCTCCGGTTTCGATAAAGAAGCCAAGCCTTTTGAAAAATGACTTCCGCTTTTAGGCCGGGAGACGCTGCATTAAGGTCAATGGCTCGGTCGAACGCCTTCAACGCGCCGTCAAAATCTCCAATTGCAATACTAGTGTTTCCAAGATGATTGAGAGCTTCTCCCAGTACTTGTGAATTAGGATACTCTTGGACCAATTGCTGAAACGAGTCATGAGAGTCTTGCCAAAGCCGCTGTTCGTACTGAATAACTCCCAATTCAAGAAGTCCATGATCAGCTAGGTGGTGTCCCGGATATTGGTCAACATAAGCAGTTAGTGTGCTAATAGCTCCCGACTCATTTTCTGATCTTCTTAAACTCAGCCCTTCGTAATACGCTGATTCAGCAGCCAAAGTGGGATGATTTGACTCAGTAACTAGGTGGAAATTATCGGCGGCCCACTGAAAGGCGCCCTCATGGTAATAATTCCAGGCTAGACCGTATAGAGACCTTACGTAATATGGGTTATTTGTTTGATTTTCGGTGAAGTAGCGATAATTAATAATGGCATTTTCGCTGTCGCGGAGTTGATTAAAAGACTCTGCCAATAAAAATGTGGCTCTGTCCTTTGAATCGCCAGACATATTTGGCATCTGTTTTTGCAGCTCGGCAGCCGCACGGCGGTAGTCATCTATTTCATAATAAACCTCCGCCAATGCCAATCCGATTTTGTTTGCGAACTCAGTGCCCGGAAACCGGGCTGAAAGACGTTCAAAAGAAGCAGCTGCCGCATCGTACCTGCCTAGTAGGATTTGATTATATGCAATAGCGTACGCAGCGCGTGGCGCCGTTGTGGTAGTCGAGTGCTCTGCGACAATTCGCTCGAAATATCGAATAGCATCGTCTTCTCGGCCCAACTGATGAGCTGATTCTCCCATCCAGTACAGCGCAAGTGCTGCTTGCTCCTGAGTTGGATTTCTTTCCAATACCTGCCCTAGAGTCTCGATGGCACGGTCGTAATTTCCAATTTCAAAAAAATACTTTCCTAGAACTAGCCTAGCGCCAAAGGTGAAAGGGTGTTGCGGATATAACTCATCAAACCGGGAGAGTAGCTGTACGGCATCATCTTGACGGCCCATCGCCAAATAGGATTCTGCTTCGTAATACATCGCCTCTGGTACTCGAGCGTGACCAACATAGTTGAGCCGGAAATCATTAAACCGGTGAGCAGCATTGGCAAAAAGGTTGTTCCCAAACAGATTGAGCGCCCCTTCAAATTGCTGTTCCGCCGTCCTGTCTACTTCTTGTGCTGCAACAACTTTCGGCCCTGCAAATAGTCCAGTAGTCAAGAGGAAAACACACGTGACTCGAAGAAAGACGGCTTTCAAATTCGATCTCCATTCCTGAATTATTAATGGCATAAAAGGTGCGCTGAAAATATTTGAAATCTCAAAAAAGGACGGGACCGACATCGACTAAACTATCCGCTCTCTAAACACTCAGACTTACACTACGTTTCCATAGTTCTCAGTCCTTTCGTAATTCACGAATAAACAAACCGTATACTTGCGAGGTTTTGTTTCATAATGAGCGATAAAATGAGTGTTTTGGCTGTTGGTACGGTTGCCTTTGACCGTATTGAAACCCCTTTTGGAAAACGTGATCGGGCTTTAGGTGGAAGCGCGATGTACATCACTATGGCGGCACGTTTTATGTGTAATGATGTCAGACTGGTTGCAGTGGCTGGTGAAGATTTTCCGGAGGAGTATATCGAAGACATGCGAAGTCGTGGAATTGACCTTAGAGGGTTAGAAATTAAACCAGACGAGCTTACGTTTGCGTGGGGCGGCAAGTATCACTACGATTTAAATAATCGTGATACCCTGTACACCGATCTCAATGCATTGTCTTCTTTCAACCCAGTTCTACCGGATGCTTACTTAGACTCAAAAATCCTATGTCTTGGGAATTTGGATCCGGTTATTCAGAACAGTGTCTTATCTCAGGTCACCAATCCGTCCATCGTTATTTGTGATACGATGAATTATTGGATTGAGAACACCCCTCATCAATTAAATAATATCCTGTCAAAAGTAGACTGTCTTGTTATCAATGACTCCGAGGCACGCGAATTATCGGGAACGGCGAATCTTGTAGTCGCAGCTCGAAAAATTAGGGGTATGGGCCCCAAAATCATTGTCGTAAAAAAAGGAGAACATGGCGCTCTTCTTTTTGTAGAGGACACCATTTTTAGTGTCCCCGCTTACCCGTTGGAAGATATTCAGGATCCGACAGGAGCAGGTGATGCATTTATGGGCGGATTTGCAGGGTACCTTTCTGGCTGTGCCGACATCAATTTGGATGCGCTAAAAAGTGCGCTGGTTTATGGAACGGCAATAGCCTCTTTCACAGTTGAACACTTTGGACCTGAAGGCCTTTACAACCTCTCGATGACGGATATTTATCACCGAATCGGTGCATTTCGAAATTTGACCTCCATTCCTGAAGAGATCCTGAATCAAAGTTAGGACAGTCGGCTTCTTGTCGACTGAATCCAATTCAATCGAATCACTTCGACGGGTATCCTGAAGATTTCTGAAAGTTTAGAAATTTCTTCTTGAGATAGACCGGAAAGTTTCTGTTTGGATGCGTATCCCAAATCGGACAAAAGATCGAACTTATCCGGACGTAGGCCTGGCAGGCTCGTAAGTTTTTCTTCTGGATCAGCAGCATTTCCGGGCGAAGGGTGAACTGATTCCGATACAAAAGCAGAAACAGACTGAAAAACGGGCAAAACTCTACTAGAGGAAGGATTGATTTCCGGATCTTGGGTCCAATGAAATTCAAATTCTTCATAAGGTGGCTGAATGTTTTCGTTGTCGATTGATTCAGGATCGGGATCGGGAGCTTTGTCTGCCGGGAATGAACTCAGGTCGGAATCATTGACATCTTTGGCCTCCAGGTCCCTCTCAGCAGCCGGTGTTATTGATTCTTGCTCCATTGGCTCCATTGGCTCCCGGGGCTCCATTGGCTCCTGGGGCTCGGCGGGATCAGCCGGAGCTTGTGATTCTGATTCCTCTGGCTCGGCTAGGTCAGCGGATGTGGCCAAATCCAACTCTGAAGTCTCGTCGTTTTCGAATGGGATTTCCTTCGCGTCCTCAAACAGGTCCGGCCCCATCATTTTTTGCGAATCTAAAGAAATACCGGTAAAAGCGGCCAATTCTTCTTTGAGTGCCTGGTTTTCTTCTCGACAAAGGTTGAGTTCAAACTGCGCTTCTTGTTCAAAAATCAAATACTCTCGCTCTCTTTCTCTCAGGAGATTTTCCAATTCTTGGGTCGCTTCTTTCGGTTCGGGAGTTTTGCTAATTTGATTAATTCTAATGGTCGACTCTTGGTAGGATTGGCGTTGCATTTCAACACGCTGCCGCCGAAGCTCTTGCTCCAAGTCATACAAGTCTTCATTTTTGTTTGCGAATCTGATTTTAGTCCAAAAATATCCTCCCAAAGCACCTCCGGTTGTAGCCAGAAGTACGATAACAATGAGCCAAAACATGTTGATTGATTCGATCACGTCGTAGTTTTTTGATGCCTGTAGGCCAAATTCGAGTAAACATGGCACTATGTTTCAAACATCGGCAAAAAAAGGACTTCCATAAGTGAAGGCATTTTGTAATCTGAGACTTGGGTGCCATGCAGAGAGTTAATCCTTTCTTATCATGTAGGTCGTGTAAGTGAAAATGTCTAATACGTCGAGATAATGACCATACCAGCACTTTGGCGCATCGCCGCAATCGGCGTCCTTCTCGTTTGTGGATGCAGTCCAGGTTCCAGTCAAATCGAGCTTGAGTATGGTGAAGTTGTGGAAATCAGACTAGATAAAGGAAACGCCCCGTCACTAATAGGCTTTTATATCGGCGGATTTTTACCAAAAGGTGGATCACTTAACTCTTTAGTTGTACAGGATGGATCCAAGTGGTGGCTCAAAAAACCACATTCCGAGGCGGTGGATCTAGGTTTAGTCGACCTTTACAATACAGCGGGAGTCGACCGGATATTGTCATGGGAGGAATTCGAGCCTGTTGTTAGGTCAACGTATTACAAAGCGAGAAGTGCTCCTTCAAATGTTCAAGGCCTAAAATCCGCATTTGGAGATTGGGATCAACCGGAGTGGTTTGGGTATGAGAGTAAAGGCCAGATGACACAATTTAGAAGACGACTATTGGTTCGGCGCGAGGCTCTGATGTCGTCTCTTGAGCGGCTAAATTCAGTTTCTGATCCCATTTTGTATGACGAAGGGACCATAATTATAGGCGAACATCTTGAAGGGCAGGAGGTGGTCGAAACAACTGCAATGATTAAAAGAGCGGATAAATACTGGGACTATTTTGCTTATGGAAGTGACGGAAACCTCACGGGGTCGATTCAAAAAAGCCCAGATCCCATTTTGGTGCCTACTCAATGCGTTGGTTGTCATTATGGAGATAAGTCTTTTGAGCCTGAAAAAAGTTTTCCGAACAATGCAAGGCCTGGGCCGTCTGGAGAAAGAGCGGTGTTTGTACCAGACGATTGGAAAAACGCTGGGATAACTCGTCAGTTGTCTGAACATGCAAAGCGAAGTGACCATGTATTGGGGCTATATGGGACGCTTTTTTTGGCTGATATGGTTGCCCGCGCAGGCAAGGGAGAGACTTCAGATAGGGAATCAAAACTGATTCAAAAACTCGGAATTGAGTAGTCTTGGCTGTAAGTTTATGGCGGTCATCCAATAATAAGAGTCTGATATGTCAATAGGTACGGTACGCTTGCAAAATGCAGTTTTCTACGCCCATCACGGTGTCTTACAAGAAGAACATCGGATCGGCGGTAGGTACGAAGTGGACGTTTCAGTAGAACTTGATTTTGAGGCGGCCGCTCGTGAGGACGCGCTCTCGAAAACGGTAGATTATGAAAGGGTTTACTCGGAAATCAAACGAATAATTACGGAGAATAAGTATTTTTTGATCGAACGGCTTTCGTATCTAATAGCTCAACGTATCCTAGAAAAGGAAGCCGTGGTATTATCGGTAGAAGTTGTCGTACGGAAAGCCAACCCACCGGTGGGGGGCCCTTGTGATTGTGCGGAAGCAGTATATAAAGCCACAAGAAAAAAAAACTAGGCTGGATTCAATCGTAAACGAAAGCATCGTTGCATAACAAAATTAATAGTCGACACGTTTCACAATAAAACCTACCTGTGAAGTCAATATATCTCCTTCGCCACGCAAAATCTGATTGGAATGCATCCTCAGGTAGCGATCATGAACGGCCGCTAAATAAGAGAGGAATTCGCTCGGCTTTGGGAATGGGCAAACACCTTTCATCCAACACGGTACCTCCCGCACTAATTCTGTGTTCCACTGCCATAAGGACGCGTGAAACCCTTGCTTTGATACAAAAAGGATCAAATTGGGATTCCGAAGCTGTGTTTGAATCATTTTTATATCACGCCACTCTTCAAACGGTAAAGGAACGGATTCAGGCACTTCCGGTCGATTTAGAATCGGTGATGATTATTGGGCATCAACCAACTACTGGAGAAGTCGCATCTTGGTTTTTAGGCGGAAAACAAATTGGCGTCCCTACTTGTGCTTTTATTCATTTGAGGCTGGATATTATGGATTGGAAAGAACTTAATCCGGGACATGCAACCCTCCATCAATATGTTATTCCAAGTCAATTTATGAGTGGGGTAAACGATTGAAAATATTGATTATAGATCGGCTTAGTAAAGCTCCAGGTTTAGTTCGTAAGCTGCAATCCGATCAACAGGTCGTTAGCAATGAGGACGATCTCGAGCATATCGAAATGGTGCTTTTCATTAGCTTAGATGTTTCCAATGAAGTCGCCTTAATTGCTTCATTGTCGAATCGGATGGACTGTGTTCGACTGGCACATGCTGAATTGATGGACCATGCCGAGGTTTGGCAGGTTATCAAAGATGTTATCGACGATCTTTTTCATAGTACTAAGGAACTGATATCTCGACTTCCATTCATCCATGGCAGACTGCTTATACGAGAGTCACGAAGGAAGATGTTTAAGGCTGTGTTTGAGAGCACAGTAGAGGGAATAATTATTATCGATGTGAAAGGAGTTGTCCAACTCTTTAACAGCGCGGCAGAATCCATATTCCAGTATTCCTCCGCGGAAATATTTGGGAAAAATGTCTCCGTTCTTATGCCTGGCATGTATGCTAAAAATCATGACCAGTACATTAATAATTATGTGTCAACCGGAAAGCGCAAGATTATTGGAATTGGAAGGGAAGTAACGGGTTTGCGAAAATCAGGAGCCGTGTTTCCCATGGAATTGGCAGTCAGTGAATTTGAATCTGACGGCAGACGTCTTTTTGTGGGCACTGTTCGGGATGTATCAGAACGACGAAAATTGGAGCATGAAGTCCTGAGAATATCCGAACAAGAACGCCGAAGGGTAGGCCAAGATTTACATGACGGATTGGGTCAAATGTTGACGGGAATCAGTCTAATTGGGGTAAATTTGGCAAAACGACTTGAAGAAAAGAAGTCAGAGTTTGCAGAAGACATGTATGAAATTGCGGACTTGGTTAGGGAGGCCGACCGCATGACCCGCAACATCGCCCGAGGTTTAGTTCAAGTTGAACTTGAAGGAGACGGGATGTCAGCTGCGCTTAGAACGTTATGCGCCAATGCAGAAAAATATTTTTCTGTGTCCTGTACGTACCAAGAGTATGGTAAAATCGTAATAAGCGACTCTATAGCCGCCTCAAACTTATATAGAATCGCCCAGGAAGCGGTAAGCAATGCCGCAAAACATGGTAGAGCTGAGAATATCGTCGTTACGCTGCAATCGACATCAGGAAGTTTAATTTTAACCATCGAAGACGATGGTATCGGCTTTCCCGAGGTGTTAAAGGCAGATCGAGGCATGGGAGTCGACATCATGGGCTATCGCGCGCGCGTTATTACGGCCCTACTAGAAATAGAAGCAGAGGAAGGCAGAGGCACAATCGTTAGATGTACCCTATCTTCTCCCCAATACCTGAACTGAACAAGTAAATAATATCATGATCCGAATCGTCGTTGTTGATGATCATCCGTTGATGAGAAAAGGCCTAGTTATGTCGTTGGAGGCTGATTCAGACCTTGAGGTGTGTGGTCAAGCTTCTAATGCTGAGGATGCGATCGGTGTGGTTGAATCCCAGAACCCAGACTTAGTACTAGTAGATATTTCTCTCCCGGGCATGAGCGGACTAGAACTTATCAAACAAATTCACGCGATTCGACCTAACATGAAAACGTTAGTCGTTAGTCGTCATGACGAATCTCTTTACGCGGAGCGGGCAATTCGGGCTGGTGCCAAAGGGTATATAATGAAACTTGAAGCGCCGGATGTCATGGTAAAAGCGGTCCGAAAAGTGATGAACGGCGGAATTTATGTTTCTGACGAAATAAATGAAAGGCTTCTCTTGGGTATGGCTTCCGGCCATGAGATGTTGGCCGAGTCGCCTCTCGAAGTACTTAGTGATAGAGAACTTGAGGTTTTTGAACTTACTGGTCGCGGGTTTGGCACGCGAGATATAGCTGAAAAACTACACCTGTCTGTTAAGACAGTGGAATCGTACCGGGCACGCATAAAGATTAAGCTCAACCTTTCCAGTGCCGCCGAATTGATGCAGCATGCCGTACAGTGGGTGGAAGGAGAAAAAGCCGGATAAAGTTAGCGTTTGTTAGGATTTCCCCTACACGTATTTGGATCGCATTATTACTAGGTGGCTTGTTCTAGACCTACATGGATTCTGGCTTTTTCCTGTTAATACTCTGGTGGATATTGGATTACAATTCCAGTGCATCCAGCGTTTAGTGAGTATCAGGAGAGACCGCCATGAAATCAAGTAAACAAGTCTCTGAATTGTTCAAATTGATGGTCGAAAACCCCAGAAGACCCAAAAAAGGTCCGGGGAAAGAAATAAAGAAGAACTATAAATTGACCTTGTTTGCCGGTCTATTTATTTCCTTGCTATCGTTGAATATTCTTTTTCGATCAGACCTGACTATTAGTGACAACAATACAGAACGTAGTCTTTCTAGTCAGGAAGTCGTTCGGATGGAAGAGATCAATCAGACGAAACAAGAAATCAAAGCGCCTCCACCTCCTCGGCCACCAGTTCCAGTAGCGGTTGCGGACGACGTTGTTTTTGAGGATCAAGAACTTGACTTAGACGCAACGTTAGATCTTTTTGCAGAAATGACCGATCTGCCCCCGCCGCCGCCATCTCCAGCCGAAAGAGTCGAGCCAGAAGCGGACATTGAAATATTTGTCGTTGTTGAGCAGATGCCAGAAATCATTGGTGGATCTCAAAAAGTTTACGAATATCTCGAATACCCCGAAATTGCTCGACAAGCCGGATTAGAAGGGTTAGTTGTGATACAAATTATTGTAAATGAACAGGGAGTTCCAATTTCACCGGTTGCAGTTCGGTCCGGCGGTCAGGTCCTCGATGAGGCAGCCATTAAAGCAGTTTTACAATTGCGATTTACACCGGGAAAACAGCGAGGAAAACCAGTCCAGGTTCGGCTTGCGATACCTATCCGGTTTCGGCTTCGAAATGCTAGCTAAGGGCCATGGAAAGATTTCTAAGTGCAGAATTCTAGTTCAATGGAATCTGGAAAAGGGCGGGGCCATGCGGCCCCGCCCTTTTTTATTTCTATAGCAGTAGGGGTTCTCCCTACAAAAGGTCAGTCACCATTTCGGACAACTTCAAAACAGCCAAAATGCGTTCTTACTGCATGTTAATCGGAGTGTATACGAAAAATCTGTGGTAACTCGACAAAAAAATCAATTATCTGGTGACCAGACTCGAATTTGTAACCCAAGGGACATTCGCCCTTTGGATTATGAGGGCATGGATTCTATTCCTAGTAAATTAAGACATCTCCTTAATTACGCCGTCTTGGCGCCTTCTACTCATAACACCCAGCCTTGGTTATTTAGGGTTTCCGACAAAACAATTGATGTCTTAGCGGATCGAAGCCGAGCACTGGCTGTGATTGATCCTGATGATAAAAGCCTCGTAATGAGTTGCGGAGTGGCCTCTGGCGTTCTGGCCATGGCACTGGAAGCAGTTGGGTTTCAATTTCAAGTAGCGCACCTACCTGATTCAAGTGAACCAGATCTGATTTCTCGTTTTAACATTACGAGTGAAGGAGAGAGGAAAGATGACTGGAAGGAAACATTAAATGCAATCAGGTTGAGAAGAAGCGTGCGTGCAGGGTATAAGAACAAGGTTTTTCAAGAATCAGAACTTGAATCGATTTTGCCGAAGAACTTAAAGGCAGGTTGTCAAATAAAACTGATAAATTCGTCTGAAAATGAAGTTTCTGTCCTCAATGCTATTCTTGAAGCGGAGAATTTTAGACAGGCTGACAAACATTATGTACGGGAAAATGCGTCTTGGATAAATCCGATTAGAAGGAGATCTAAAGATGGAATACCTACATCTCAAGAGAAAATGCCGACACTCGGTCAGTTGTGGTCGCCAGATGCCATTTTCAACCAGAAAGGAGAGAGGCTTACCCTTGTTGGCGTTTTTGAATCTCAAGGAAACAGGACCATTCAATGGATTCGATCTGGATTTTTAATGGCCGATGTCCTCGTGCAGGCGTCACGAATGGGAATGAGCGCTGCCATAATCAACCATCCTCTTCATATTCCGTCGATCTACAATTCGATTGAGCGCGTAATTTCTGAAGGTTGGACGGCACAAATAATCGTTCGCTTTGGATTTGCAGAACATGCACCCGTTACACCAAGGCGGTCTTTGCTAGATGTGATGTTACATCCCGGGTTTAATACTTAATCCAATTTGGCCACTGCAAATTTGGATAAAAAGTCGAACATCAGATGATCGACAGGAGAAGTCTCCTTCAAACTGTCAAGAATGGACTGCATTACCTCTTGGGATGAAAGCTGAGCCTCATATTTGTCCCGATATCGAACTATGCGCTCTTCATACCTACGCGCGTCCAACTCGCTGTGAAATTGAGTACCGTAGATGGGACGTCCATTCATCCGAAAGGCCTCAAATGGTTGATTATCATTTCGAGCCATCTCGGTAGCCAAATCAGGTAGTTGCGTAATCCGATCATGGTGCCCCATATTCACGTGGAATGAATCAGGGAAATCTTTGAAAAGTTGGTCCACTTTGGCTGCGGGGGTTAGATCTACATGGTGACATCCCATTTCAGCTCGATCTGGGTCATGCACAACCTTACCACCCAAGGCTCTGGCGATAACTTGATGTCCCCAACAGCTACCGAAAGTTGGCAAATATCTCTTGTATGCTTCTTTGATCAAATCAAATGCAAAAGGCATCCACTCATGGTCATCCACTGCAGAATAGTCGCCAGATCCGCCTATAAACAACGCATCGTATTCGTTAAGGGCAGAGGAGACAGAGGGCAACTTTGGAGAAGTGGGAAGATTTATGTTGTGCAACTGGCTAGGAAGAAGCCTGCATCGTTCCAAAAAACATTCAATCTCCTGAATTTCAATGTCATGATCATTGCGTGCTTGAATCAATAAAACACGCAATTCAGAGTGAGAAGAAACCATTTATGATCTTTCTAAAGTTTTTCGATTGATTCTGTGGGCAGGAAGTCCTGAAAATCCGAACGGATTAAGGTATACAATCTGTGCAATGGTAATCCCATGACTGTGTAAAAATCGCCTTGAATGGCTCGGACAAAAAATGCACCACCGTCATCTTGTATGCCATACGCCCCTGCTTTGTCCATCGGAGTCCCTGAAGCTACATAGTTAGCAATTTCTTCTGAAGATATCGTAGCGAATTCTACCCTAGTTGCTTCCACGAGTGAAGATAAACGGCTGGTGTTCTTATGAGCTAAGGCAATTCCAGTGTGCACTGTGTGAGTTCTCCCGCTCAACATCGAAAGCATTCTTCTTGCATCCTCAGGTGTTTCTGGCTTTCCCAAAATATGTCCATCCAATTCAACACTGGTGTCAGACCCAAGCACAAGGCAATCCGGCCTAAGTAGGGATACGGCCAGTGCTTTTTCAATAGCCAATCGGGATACCATAACCGCCGCAGGTTCACCAGGAATTTCTGTTTCATCTACTTCGGCCGGCATCACATCGAATTCAAACCCAGTGGATTTTAGCAAATGTTTTCTTCGCGGAGAGCTTGAGGCCAGCACAAAAGGGACTGATAACACCATGTCTAACAACGACCTATAGAAAAAAATGAATCCGAATTATGAATCCAAGATACACCATTAAAAGGATGCTGAGGAGTACATTTGATGGATAATCACCCGTTTTGGAGTACTGCGTGGTTAGACTTTGCAATGAAAGATCTGCGTGAATCATTTCATATCCATTCGTCTGACCTTTTGCCATCAAGGTACCGTTTGCGTTCCAGATCGCCGAAACTCCATCAACTGAGGACTGCACAACAGGTAGCCCTGCAGCCAAAGCGAGCAATCGTGTATACGCCTCATGTTGAAGACGGGCTGTTTCACTTTGCCACCATCCATCTTGCGTAATTACTACAAGCAAGTTTGCTCCAATTGAGCGAAGGTAGGCCGCATCAGATGGGAAAAAACTTTCAAAGCAGATGAGTAGCCCAACTTTGAATTGGCCTAGGTTTAACAAGGCCCACTCCGTTCCGGCTCCATAGGATGAAACCCCTCCGGATTCGAGTCTGAATTTTTCACTAAATGGTAAAAACCGGGCTAGCGGAACCGTTTCTACGAAAGGAACGAGACGTCTTTTATGATATTCTGAAAATTGCCCGCTACCACTTGAGGCTACAGCCGAATTATAAAATGTCCCTATAGAATCGAACACAATAGCTCCAGATATAACCGATGCACCAAGGCTGTCCGACCAGTTCTTTACGATACCCTGGATATCAAGACTCGATGAGATTGGGAGTGATGTTTCAGGAAGAACAAAGAGTTGGGTTTGCGCAAAAGCTGTTTTGGCACTGTCGAGCATAGCAAATAATGTGCTTTCTTTTGTCGTGCTGGTTACTTCTGCCCATTCTGTCGGGCTCATCCCTGGCTGAATCGCTGTAATAGAAATAACCTCCGATGGTGCAGACAACTCCGGAGACCACGACAAAGGAAATAAGGCCAAAACGACTAACAGGGCCAATCCCCACGATCGGTGCTTCACAGACCGAAGTGCAATCACCCATCCGAGATTAAAAGCGAGGACGATCAAGGTCAAGCCATAGGAGCCGACCAAGGGCACCCACTCGTCTGCTAGAATGGAGTCCGATACAGAAAGGCCAAGCATTGTACCCGGCATAGCAAGCGGCCCATGAAGCATGATCCAATCCCAAACGGCAATGCCGAGGACACCGCACAAAGCTGCGGTCAACGGGCTGATCTTTCGCACCGGAGAAGAAAAGAGCGCAATCAGTCCGCTTTGAATGGAAATCATCGTTAGCAGGGCTACTACTGAAGATAATGCCGTTACAGTGTTGGGGTGCAAGGCATTCCAATGGAAGGCGACGGTCCAGGCAGACGTGAAAAAAACGGCAGAACTGAGGAAACAAATTTGTTTGTCTAAATTGACTAGGCAAAGCAGTAAGATTCCGGGGCAAAGAAGGGCGAAGGGCCAAAATCCAATGCCTGGCCACGACATTCCAAAAAATACCCCTGAAATAAGACATACAACAAGGGGATGTTTTGAAAAAATAGAAAGGCTCATGATATGCCGGCAAAGCGCAGTGATAAAAGATGACATTTGACTGCCCCCACCATTGAGGCTAACTTTCGCCTCGAAACTGGGGAGTTCCAGTTCATCAACCAGAAACTACACATGATCACCTTAACCATTTGCAATCATAAGGGAGGAACTGGGAAAACTACGACCTCAATAAACCTTTCGGCTGCCCTAGCGCTTAGTGGGAGCAAGGTTTTGGTTGTGGACCTAGATCCTCAAGGTTTTTTAACGAGGATGATGGGGCAGGCTGAGCCAGAAGTATCGGCTTCCTCTTTGATGTTGTTTGAATCAGAAATAAGCGCAGCACCTCCCATTTTGAAGCTGCCTACGTTTGATCTTATCCCTTCTTCACCTGCTCTTTCGACGGCTCTTCGAAAGTTAACCAAGCCTACGGATGTCCTTTGGGCCAAAGAATACATTCAAACCCAAATTCATGGGTATGACATGGTGATTTTGGATACTGCTGCTGCGGTCACGGTATATAGCTTGAATGCGTTGGTAGCGAGCGATTTGGTTATAATTCCGGTGTTGCCTGAATATCAACCAGTAATTGGGGCGGAGCAGACCTATCAGACTGTGAAAATGGTCCGAAAGAGTCTTAATCCTGGCCTTGGAGCGTCGAAGTTTCTTTTTACCATGGTAGATGGTCGTAAGCGAAATCATCATGCTTACAGACACTACATGAGAGAAAAGTATCAAGACGACGTAATGACAGGTATAGTAAGAACGTGTACGACGCTTTCTGTTTCATCGCGTGATGGCCGAACAGTATACGATTCAAATCCTCACGCTCGTGGCGCGATCGACTACGCTAATGTCGCGGACGAAATAAGTACACTCATTCAGCAAAAGGATGAAGCAACCGCCAGAGAGATGGATCCTGAACGGGAACGGTCTTCAACAGCTCAAATAGGGCAAAAAACCACATGACCTACCTTCACGGTTTGATTCGCGGATCTCTAATTGCCCTAGTGTTATTTGGGCTCAATTTTCCAATCGGTGGCACGTTCCGGCTTGGAAACGTGTTGGATCCATATGCAGGGGCATGGGGGACGGCTAGGTCCGCACAGCCACATTCATCTGGAGAAATGTTGATCGAGGGTATGACGGCTCCTGTACAGGTTGAATTCGATGATCGAGGAGTTCCTCATATTTTTGCTTCTTCCGATCAGGATGCCACCATTGCACTAGGATTCATTGTGGCAAGAGATAGATTGTTTCAAATGGATTTTATTCATCGGGCGGCTACCGGGACGCTGGCTGAATTGTTAGGAGAGTCTGCGCTGAATACAGATCGATTTTTTAGGCGGAACGGTATATCTGACGGCGTTGAACTAAACAGCCGGTTGCTTAAAGAAAACTTGCCGCGTGAAGCAGAGGTTGTGTCCTGGTACGGGGAGGGAGCAAACGCGTATTTGAGAAGCATGACGGCCTCAGAGATTTCCTTAGAATACAAGATACTGGATGCGACTCCTCCCAAAGAGTTCACTGCCTCATTTACTATCGCACTTTTTGCATTCATGACGTATGATTTGAGTTTTCAAAACTCAGATGTCAGAATCGAAGAGCTTAGGGAAGCGCTAGGGGAGATAGATTTCGAAGTGTTGTACCCGCAGTTTGGCAGGTTTGAAAAACCAATCATTTTGCCCCAAGAAACCCATTGGGGGAAAGGGACCGCGAAGACCGCTGAGGCAGGGACAAATGGTTCAAGGACTCATTCGGAATTATCTGAACTGGTTGATCATGAAAACGATGATTCGATACTCCAAGGCTCCAAAACGGCGAAATTATCGGATTCTGGTAGCCTTTTCAACTCAACGCCAGAGCTGGCAGAGGGTTTTTTTGATGGAAAAGGGTCAAATAATTGGGCTGTTAATGGGTCGAAGTCCTCTACTGGCATGCCCATTTTGGCTGGAGATATGCACCTTGGACTATCCCTTCCAGCTGTTTGGTACGAAGCACATCTTGTGACGCCAACCGCCAACGTATACGGCGTAACGTTCCCATCCGTACCTGCAATAGTCGAAGGGATAACGCCAACTACGGCCTGGGCGTTCACCAACACTGGATCAGACCAACTAGACACGTACACCATGCAACTTAACGAAAGCAGGGATTCGTACATGTACGATGGTGAATGGCGCCCCCTAACGGTCATTTCAGACACTTTTCGGGTGAAAAATGCAAGCGACCTCGTAGAAACTCGCCTTAAATCACACCTCGGTCCGGTTATTTCGAGTGGACCACGTGACTACGCCATCAAATGGGTTGGCCACGAATTTGGAAAGACATTTTCGGCCATTTGGGATATGAACCGGGCAACCAATTACCCTGAATTCGAAAATGCGATTCGGTCTTGGGACTATCCCATGCAAAACATTCTCTACGCAGGTGCCGACAGCATCATTGCCATACGAAGCACAGGTTACATGCCGGTCAGAGCGCAGGGAAACGCATTTGGTGTTCAAGATGGCACAACTTCAAAGACGGCATGGACGGGGCGCATCCCCTTTGACGAACTTCCACACGTAGTATCACCAAAAAGGGATTTCTTGACCTCAACGAATCAGCGTCCGGCTCCCAAGGATTATCCATACTATTTGGACCAAGACTTTAGATCCATTTACAGATCTATGCGGATCTACGACCTGCTGTCTGGAAAAGCTATCCATTCTCCAGAAGACCTCAAAACGTACCAATCTGACGTGAAGGCGGTTCAAGCGGAGCTGTTTTTGCCCCTCATTCAAAGTGTGGATGGACTTTCGGATTCTGGCAGTCGATTTCGTGATGTATTGAATTCTTTTGATGGCCAAATGTCTTTAGAATCAACGGGTGCTCCTTTGTTTGCGTCATTTATGGATGTTTTAATTCGTTTGACTTGGGATGAGGCGGTTTTTTCTGGCGGGTCCAAACCCAAAGAAATTCGAATTTTGGAGCTAGCATATGCAGGCAATGAAACGTGGTTTGACACGGAAGCTTCGCCTGAAATTGAGTCCCTTACCGATTTACTACGGAATGCGCTAAACGTAGCTGGTGCAAAATGGGCTGAAAATGGATTTGCGTTAAAACCGTGGGGAGATAGTCACGACCTTGTGGTTCGCCACATAACCAGGTCCGAAGCGCTGAAGCCTTTGTGGAGAGGCCCGTTTCCATTTCCAGGGTATTCAGAAACCCTAAGCCCGGCTCCTACGAGCCCTACATATTATAGTGCTTCGTGGCGGGTAGTGGTGGATTTTGCTACCTCTCCTCCTCAGGCCTACGGCGTATACCCCGGCGGTCAAAGCGGAAACCCATTTTCACTCAATTACGACGATCATATGCCTAAATACGTCGATTTTGACTATTATAAACTTGACCTAGCGTCGACCCCTTCGGAGCTAAATCGCTAGATACTTTTCCAGAATATCCTATTTCATCTATGTCTAATAACGAACAACGCTTTTCGAGCAGGATCGGACTTATCCTGAGTGTCCTTGGAATTGCCGTAGGCACTGGAAATATCTGGCGATTTCCCCGGATCGCGGCGTCTAATGCTGGTGAATCTGGAGCAGGAGCGTTCTTATTAGCTTGGTTTATTTTCCTATTGATCTGGTCCATTCCACTGATTATTGCGGAGTATGCATTGGGAAAAAAAGGGAGAATGGGTGTTGTTGGGACCATTTCTAAGATAGCGGGGGAAAAATTTGCTTGGATGGGGGCGTTTATTGCTTTCGTTGCCACCGCAATAATGTTTTACTATTCGGTCGTGGCTGGCTGGTGCCTCTATTACTTTTCTCAAATGGTGATCAATCCGCTTCCGATCACATTGGAATCATCGACTGCTATTTGGGAAGGGTTTCAGCAATCCGGTCTTCCTGTTGTGTTTCATGGCATTGCCATGACCATTGGGGCGCTGGTTGTTTGGAAAGGGGTCAAGTCGATCGAACGAGTCAATACGTTTCTCATTCCGGCTCTGTTTACAATTGTTCTCATTTCGCTAGTGAGGGCTGTCACATTAGATGGCGCTGGAGATGGTATTGCGTTCCTGTTTTCGCCGGACTGGGCAACGTTAAGAGCCCCTAGGATATGGCTTGAAGCGTTAACTCAGAATGCTTGGGATACAGGAGCAGGATGGGGACTGATCCTCACATACGGGGCCTACATGCATTCGAAACACGGCGTAGTTAAAAATGCAATGGTAACCGGATTTGGAAACAACCTGGTGTCTCTTGTGGCAGCGATTACCATTTTCGGGACGGTTTTCGCGGTGTTGGGTTCAGAATTGACGAAGCCAGAGATCCTCAAAGTCATGCAGGAAAGCGGACCGGCCGCGACGGGCCTGACGTTTATTTGGATGCCGCAGTTATTCGCCAAAATGGCCTTTGGGAATCCGCTGGCAATGCTTTTCTTCTTGGGGCTCTCCTTTGCTGCGTTCAGCTCTCTCATATCCATGATCGAATTAACCACCAGGATATTTGTCGATATGGGCTTGGCTCGGAAAAGTGCGGTAATCGCGGTTTGCTCGGTTTCTTTTTTACTGGGAATTCCTTCGGCCATCAACCTCACGTTTTTTGGAAATCAAGACTTCGTTTGGGGTGTGGCGCTAATGGTTTCGGGAGCATTCATCGCCTTCTCGGTCAACAAATATGGTGTTACTGCATTTAGAAGGGATGCCATTGACGGGGCCGAAGGAGATTGGAGTGCTGGTCCGCTATGGGATTTGCTGATGAAATATTTCATTCCTCTTCAGGCGGTCATATTACTCGGATGGTGGTTCTGGCTTTCCGCAACAGTGTATGCTCCCGATTCTTGGTTCAACCCCTTGGATCCGTACAGTGTGATGACGGTGGTTCTACAATGGGTAGTGGTTTTATCCGTTTTTCTAATCGCCAATAAGTGGATGGTGCGCAAGACGTTAGGAGAACATTCTTGAATCCAATAAAGGTTGTTTTTGTTTGTTTGGGCAATATTTGCAGAAGTCCTTTGGCTGAAGGGGTTTTTCGATCCATTGTAATGAAGCACGGCCAGCAGGACGTTTTTGTCGTCGATTCTGCCGGGACAAGTGCGTGGCATATTGGATCGGCGCCTGACGCTAGAATGTGCCAAACAGCTGTCAAAAATGGTTTATCTATAGCTCAGTTAAAAGGTCGCCAGTTTCAAAAAGAGGATCTGGAGCGTTTTGACTACATTTTTGCTATGGACAAAAACAATCTTAACGACATTTTGTCTCTAGACGAGAAAGGAACGTTTTCGGCAAAGGTTCGCTTGTTCAGAGAGTTCGATCCTGATCCAGACAATTATCAAGTTCCAGATCCGTACTACGGAGGCGAAAAAGGATTTGACGACGTTTATAGTATGGTAGAGAGAACCTCCAGAACGTTATTTCATCGTCTTGCCGAAGAGTATCGCCTATCTATCGAGTATTGACTCGAAAAAAGGCCAAACAGTATTGGTTTCATCCAAAGTGGTAACCAATAGATCTGGATCAAGTCCGGCCAAATTGTCATGTGTGCTCATTCCTGTAGATACGGCCATAGCCCATGCCCCAAAATGCCTTGAGCACTTGATGTCGTGTTCTGTATCTCCAATCACGATAGTCTTACTTGGACTAAACGAAAGCCCATAGTGCGCAGATGCTCTATCAGCAGCAAATTGTGGAAGCATATTTCGATCTTCGTGATCGCTGCCGAATCCTCCGCAAGGGAAGTACGATGCAATCCGACCAGCTCCAAGCTTCATATAAGCCGTTTTCTCCAAGTTTCCAGTAATGAGGCCCAGATAATAATCAGGCCTAGAAGCTAAGGTGTCTAGAAGTTTCTGAACGCCGGGTAGCAGCGTTACATGTTCGGGGCGAATTACGTTTTCCAACGCAGCGGCATATTGCTCGAGACAAAGTGGAATAAGCGCCGGTATTTCATCTTCACTAAAACCGCCTAAACGAAGACAGTCTCTGACAATGGCAGGATCGGTTCGGCCACCTAATGCTACCTTCGTTATGTCGATATCAGTCCCGCAGAATGCCGATAAGGCGGCGGCAATTGCTTTTCGACCGGTTCCACCGGACGTAATTAGCGTGCCGTCAATATCAAAGAGGACCAAAACCATTTTGTAACCTGATCTATTGTTTGGGGCGAATCTAACGCGCAGGGTTAATCAATTATGTAGGGAGAATCAGCCGTGTCTTCGTGCCGAATTTCGTCCACCTGTTCTTTTCGGTCACGACCCGCGTACAATTTATTGGGAAAATTGAGCACGAAGGCATCTTGATCGCCCGCGTTTACATACGCATGAACGACGCCAGGCGGGATGGACACAACCACGGCATTTGCTAGGCCAACGTCTAAGACGTTCCGAATTCCAAAAGAGGGCGAATCCCTCCTTGCATCCCAAAGGAACAGGCGATAATGACCATGAAAAAAGGTAAATCGATCGGTTTGAGAGGCGTGCTCGTGGGGGCCCCGTTGTTTTCCGGGTAGCGTGGAAGAGAGATAACCCATTTCAGGAAAATCTGCATCAGGAAGCATATCCGATCTGAATAACTCGGCCAACCATCCTCGATCATCCGAAAAGGTCGAAAAAGGAAGGATGTGAACGCCCAAAATGGTCCCTTCTTTCCAAGTCATCGAGCGCCCTCGTTTCCTAGTTCTTCGTAAAACAAATCTCTAGCCAATTTACCAGCCTCCTCTAAACCATCAAAGGTGCCCGCATCACCCCACCAAGAGGTCAGGATGCCATGAGAAAGGGTGCCCTTATCGGCATACATGTTGCTGACGTCACTGATTTCCAATTCACCCCTTTCGGATGGCTTTAGGTCATCAATAAAGTCGAACACGGACGCATCGTAAAAATAAATCCCAACAACCGAAAAAGAAGAGGGCGGTACGGCTGGTTTTTCAATAACACGAAGAATACGGTCTCCATCAAATTCGGGCACACCATAACGCTCTGGATCGTGTACTTTTTTTAATAAAACGCGTGCACCTCCTTCGCCGGAGGCAATTTGTGCCTTAAAAGCCTCCACTTCGTGACCTATATCTGCACCAAGTACATTATCGCCCAAAACGACTACAAAAGGCTCGTTTTGTACAAAATTCTGACACAGTGAAAGTGCCTGAGCTATGCCGCCAGGTTCATCTTGCACACGGTAGGTTAAATCAAGCCCCATACGAGACCCACTCCCAAGTAGATTTACGACGTCTCCCATGTGCTCTGGGCTCGTTACGATACCTATTTCCGTGATACCAGCACGTCTCAGCCTCATGAGCGGGTGAAATATCATGGGATACCGCCCGACCGGCAACAAATGTTTGTTGGTTACCCTGGTTAATGGATACAGCCGACTGCCCGTTCCTCCTGCTAATACTACACCCTTCATGAGAATCCTCGTTCTTCGGATCAGCGATTATCGTACTGTGATTTATAATAAGTCCGGTAGGAATCGTCCAAAATATTGGATAACCAACTTGAATGCTTCATGTACCAATCGACAGTTTTTTTCAGCCCCTCGATGAGCGAATGCTGAGGACTCCAACCCAACTCTTTTTGCGTCTCGGACGAGTCGATAGCGTACCTGAAATCGTGACCGGCACGGTCTTGAACAAACGATATTAAGCTCTGACTGTGACCGGATGCCTGCCCTGTTTTTTCATCGTATACATCTAGTAAAGCCTTTACTAGCCCTAAATTACTGGATTCTTGGGATCCACCAATTAAGTAGGTAGATCCAATGCTTCCCTGAAAAAGGACTATTTCCAGCGCAGCGCAATGATCCTCTACAAAAAGCCAGTCACGGACATTATCTCCTTTTCCATAAACAGGAATTGGAATCCTTTGGCGTGCATTATTGAGCACTAGAGGAATTAGCTTCTCTGGAAACTGATAGGGCCCGTAGTTATTACTGGTGTTAGTGATGAGATAGGGCAACCCGTAGGTTGCACCGAAGGACCTTACTAGATGATCGGCTGAAGCTTTGGAGGCCGCATAGGGAGAGCGCGGTGCGTAGGGCGAGTTGAGTGTGAACAAGCCAGTGGGGCCGAGCGTGCCAAACACTTCATCCGTAGAAACGTGGTGAAACAGCCCCTGGCCAGCCTTCCAGTTGTTGCGCGCTGCTTGCAGCAATACAATTGTGCCGTCCACATTTGTTCGAACGAATGTAGTTGGATCTGTAATAGATCGATCTACGTGAGATTCAGCCGCAAAATGTACTACAGCGTCAAATTTGTAAAGATCAAAAAGACGCTCTACTAAGACAGAGTCGGTGATATCACCCAATTCAAAAGAATAATTGGGCTGATCCGTTAAGCCGGCAACGTTTTCGAGGTTACCCGCATAAGTCAATGCATCTAGGTTTACGAAACGCACCTCTGGATGACGTGGTACCAATCGGTTCAGGTAATTAGACCCGATAAATCCAGCCCCACCCGTTACTAATATACATTTTGGACTTCTCAAGACGTAAGACGCACCATTTCAAGAATTTCGAAAATTTCGACCTTCTCATGTAAGAACGATGGCTCGAAGGGTTCCGACTGAGCGCTGTGATTCATAGCTTGTATCAAACCAAATTTGCTGCATGAGTACTTCCAAAAAAACGCTTTACCTGCTAGATGCCATGGCATTGGCATATCGAGCGCACTTTATTTTTATAAATCGTCCACTGATTAATTCAAAGGGATTCAACACGAGCGCCACATATGGATTCACGTCTGCGTTGATCAAATTGATTGAAGATCATGGGATAGATCACTTAGCCGTCGTCTTTGATGTGATGGGCGAAGGGGGGACGTTTCGGGACGAAATGTACGCAGAGTATAAAGGCCATAGGGATCCTCCTCCTGAAGAATTGATCGCAAACCTGCCTCATATCAAACAGATTGTTCAGGCAATGGATATTCCAGTAATTGAGGTGGAAGGTGTAGAGGCAGACGATGTGATCGGGACCCTTGCGAAACAAGCTGAACGTGATGGGGCCCATACAGTTATCGTATCTCCCGACAAGGATTTTCAGCAACTGCTAAGTGTCGACATCGAAATGTTTCGGCCGGCGTATCGGGGAGAAGAATTTGATCCAATAACGGAGGCCTCATTCATCGGAAAATATGGCCTAAACCCCGTTCAGTTCATTGATGTTCTCGCCCTGATGGGTGATGCAGCCGACAATGTGCCTGGAGTAAAAGGAATTGGAGAAAAAACCGCTGTCAAACTCATTCAGGAGTATGGATCTTTGGAAAATCTCCTGGATCATGCGAGCGAAGTGAAGGGGAAACGGGCGCAGGAGGGGTTGGCCAATGAAGCGGATATGGCCCGGCTTTCAAAACGATTGGTCACCATCAAAACAGACGTAGAACTTGCCGCTGGATGGGATGATTTTACGTGTAAAGCGCCAGATTTGGGTCACGTCAAACAATTGTTTGATGAACTGGAATTTTCGAGGCTGTACGACCGGGCTGAGCGAGTCTTAGGACCAAAATATGCGAGTGAAGCTGGCCTATTCGCGCCTTTGAAGACGACATCAGACAAGGGGCACATGGCCGCGAACCAAGATGAACCTGAGGAACCTTCAGACCTCTTTGCAGCATCAAATTTCGAGTCGTACCAAGCAGAATCCGTGGACTATCAGTTTGTTACCACACCGGACAAACTCCGGGAAGTTGCTGAATACATAGTGAAGTTTGATCGGGTGAGTTTTGATACGGAAACCACGTCTGTCGACTCTCAGCTAGCTTCTTTGGTCGGAATTTCGTTATGTGTAAAGCCGGGGGAAGCGTTCTATATACCTACTCCAATGCCTGATGGGACGACCACCGAAGAGGTTTTAGACCTGGTTCGTCCGATTTTGGAAGGTCCAGCCCTGAAGGTGGGCCAGAATGTCAAATATGATTGGATTGTGCTGGCTCACCACGGCGTTCAAGTAGTCGGTCCAGTTTTCGATACCATGGTTGCACATTATCTGATTGCTCCTGAAGAGGCGCATAACCTTGATGCTTTGGCTAAGCGATATCTCAATTATGAGACTATTCCTATTTCTTCGTTGATAGGGTCTGGGAAAAGCCAGATTTCGATGAGGGAAGTCGCTCCATCTGACGTTTCTCCCTACGCATGTGAAGACGCTGACATAGCTCTTCGCCTGGCCGACGTATTTAAGCCTCTTTTGGATGAAAAAGATGTTTCGTTCGTGGCATATGACATAGAATTCCCACTCGTTGAAGTGCTTTCTGAGATGGAATTGGCGGGAATAGCACTGGATACTTCTGTGTTAATGGACCTTTCCAAAAGAACGGCAGAAGATTTAGAGGTTTTAGAACGGCAAATTTATGAGGCGGCTGAGGAGGAATTTAATATTGCATCGCCGGCTCAAATTGGAGTGATTTTGTATGAAAAACTAGGACTTCGAGTCATTTCCAAAACGTCTACAGGCAAGCCATCAACAAAGGAATCTGATTTGCAGGTCTTGGCTTCTGAACACGCACTGCCTGGAATGATATTGGATTGGCGGGAACTGGCAAAGCTGAAATCGACGTACATCGACTCCCTCGGGAATCTTGTACATCCAATAACACATCGCATTCACACTTCGTACAGTCAAACAACCGCGGCAACCGGGAGGTTGTCTAGTAACAAGCCGAACCTTCAGAATATTCCGATTAGGACGGAGCGGGGCCGAGAAGTACGCAAAGCATTTATAGCCAAGCCGGGCTCTGTCTTGATGTCTGCGGATTATGCTCAGATTGAACTTCGCATCTTAGCTTCACTCTCTGGGGATGAAGCCTTGAAACAGGCGTACCGAGACGGAATTGACATTCACACAGCTACGGCTGCGCGGGTTTTTAGTGTCCCCGTGGAAGAGGTCACAAGGCTACAACGCAATAAGGCCAAAGAGGTGAATTATGGCATTCCGTATGGGATTTCAGCCTTTGGACTTGCAGCGCGCTTACGTTGTTCTCGAACGGAAGCGCAGGAGTTGATCGATGGCTACAACCAAAATTTCCCTGCCGTGGCGTCTTTTATTGTTCATCAAATTGAAAAGGCCCAAGAAACGGGATACGCCGAAACCATGCTCGGCAGGAAGAGATATATTCCAGACATCAATGCCAAAAACAGGACAGTCAGGGCATTTGCAGAGCGTGTTTCCGTCAATATGCCTATTCAGGGCACTCAGGCGGACATGATTAAATTAGCGATGATTGCTATTCAGCGGCGTATGAAAAAAGAAGGGCTGATAAGTAAGATGCTTCTGCAGGTTCATGATGAACTTGTATTTGAGGTCATCCCATCCGAACTCGAACAGATGAAGACCTTGGTTCGAGAAGAAATGACAGGGGCGCTTCTGCTTGAAATACCAGTAGAAGTGTCTATGGATGTTGGCAATAATTGGCTTGAAGCCCACTAACCGATCTTAACAACAGCGTTATGCCCCAAGATTATCCTGGTTTTACGACCCTAGAAAGTGAAGGCGGAATTCAGTCTTTTCGATTAAATGCGAATGGACTAGAGGTATTGTTGGCTCCGGCAGGCGCCGCGCCGGTTTCCACATTTATGATTACCTATAAAGTGGGCAGCCGTGATGAGAAGCTGGGGGAAACCGGCGCAACTCACTTCCTTGAACACATGATGTTTAAAGGTACCGAGAAGTATTCCAAACAATCGGGGAGCACCATTTTTAATGTTTTGCAGTCAAAAGGAGCGCAGGTTAACGCCACGACATGGAATGATCGGACCAATTATTATGAAATGTTGCCTTCCGAGCACTTAGGTCTTGCGGTCGATATTGAAGCCGATCGAATGCGAAACCTCTTACTGGATCCTGCAGAGGTGAACAGTGAAAAAACGGTCATTCTGAACGAATTTGACCGGGGCGAAAATGAACCGATGAGAAAATTATATCATTCGGTTTGGGCAGCGGCCTACGTGGCGCATCCCTACCATCACCCCACTATTGGATGGCGCAAAGACATTGAAGAGGTAACTCCTGATGGACTTCGCTCTTTTTATAATCGGTATTACTGGCCCAACAACGCGACTATTTCAGTGATTGGTGGGTTTGATGCAAGTGATATCATGGTTCAGATCAAATCTGCCTTTGAATCTATTCCCAGACAGGCCATCCCTGAAAATAACTTTACAGGATTGGAACCTGAGCAACGCGGGAGGCGAAGTCTCACCGTTCGCATGACAGGGGGAATGCCAACGCTGTTAATTGCCTACAAGATACCCGAGGCTACCCACGAGGATTTGCCCGTCTTGCATGTTTTATCCATGATTCTGTCTAATGGAAAGTCGAGCAGGCTGGCTCGTCTTCTTGTAGATTCCGGGCTTTCTACCATGCAAGCGGTGGGCGCGTCTTGGTTTAGAGATCCAGGCCTATTCACCTTGTTGTCTATGTTTGCTAAGGAAGAGTCTCTGATCGAAGTTGAAACTGCGATTGAAACATGCCTCGATGACCTCAAGAAGGCCTTGGTATCTAAGGAAGAAGTGACTCGTGCTCTTAAAAAACTGAAGGCGCATACGTTATACGCTCGTGATGGATCGTTTTCGCTCGCTTCAGAACTCAATGAGGCCATTGCGGCCGGAGATTGGAAACTTTATACGCGGTTTTTAGAGCGGGCAAAGAGTGTTACCCCAGAGCAGATAATGGAGGTGGCAACCCGTTATTTTAACGACGATACCAAAACGACTGGAACGTACCTACCCACATCTTTGCCTTGATTTATTCCGATTCGATGTCCTTTACCATGGCATCTAACTCATTTCGGAGCGTGCTCAACGGGAATAATCCCAAATAACTGGATTGAATGACTCCGTTTTGATCTACCACAAAAGTTGTTGGTAGCGCCCAGACGCCGCCAAATGAATCCGCTAATTCTCCGGTATCCATGATTTGAGGGTAGTTCATTTCAAAATCTTTGACAAACGTTTCAATTCCCTCAAATCCCATATCATCCATGGAAACGCCAATAATCTGAAAAGGCCGATCCTTCCATTCTTCTTGCAGTCCAACAAAATCGGGAATTTCAATTATGCAAGGACCGCACCACGTAGCCCAAAAATTGACTAAGGTTATTTTCCCTAATAAATCTGCAGTGGCAAGTGAGTCTCCGGCAAGTGTTGGCTGGTGAAATTCAGGAGCGGCCGTTTCTAATTTCGTTTCACCGGGTAAAAGCTCAGTTCGTTTGACGCCAGACTGACAGCCCAATAAACCAATTGCACAGAATAAAAGAGTCGAAAGTACGGGCTTCATGGTGTGCAACTAAATGGAAAGGGTCAATTCAGAACGGTTTCTTGTTTTGCTCATCATTAAATCTATTCGATGTGCGAACTTCGAACCCTTTTAACCTTTAATGGGTTCTCTGGACGCCAAAGAAATATTGGATTCAATCACCGGCGACCAAGAATCGAAATTGTGTCCGATATCCAAAATGCCCCATCCAAACTGAAAACGTGTTTTTATGACGTCTAACAACGCCTCCTCCGCAAAGCCCAGCGACCCGATGACCGGAGCTGAACATGTTCATTGGGATCTTTCAGATCTTTTTTCTTCTCAGGCATTGTTGCTCGAAGCGCTGGAATCCTGTATTTCGAAAGCCTCACACTTTTCGGTATTGCATAAAGGCCAAGTAGCTACGCTTCGGGATGACCAATTTCCGAAAGTCCTTTCTGATCTCGGTGAAATACAGGACATCGTCGGACGGGCTTATACGTATGCGTACTTAAACTGGTCAACAAATACGTCGGACCCCAAGCGTGGCGCACTTCTGCAGAAAGTGAAAGAAGGCTACACCGAGGTATCAACCCATCTCATCTTTTTTGATTTGGAGTGGACATTATTGGATGCTGAAAGGGTTTCTTCAATTTTCCAGATTCCAGAGATGAGCCCATTTGCCCATTATCTAGAAGTTCTCTCTCTTGGCAAGCAGCATTTATTGTCAGAGCCGGAAGAGCGGATCATGGTCGAAAAACACAACACTGGCCGGTCGGCCTGGAATCGTTTTTTCGACGAAACGCTAGGAGACGTTCTGTTCGATGTAAATGGGGATAAACTCACTCAACAGCAGATTCTAGCTAAATTGCATGATAGTGACCGTGTCATAAGAAGAGAATCGGCTGAAGCCTTTACTCAAGGGCTTAAAGGCACCATTCGGCCTCTCGCCTTTGTTTTCAACACGATTCTGGCCGACAAATCTCTTGACGACCGCTTGAGGGGGTATTCATCCTGGATCTCTTCCAGAAATCAGTCCAATGAAGTAGCTGATGCTGATGTTGAGGCTCTTATTAAAGCGGTTCAAGATGGATACCAACACGTTTCTCGTTTCTACACCATCAAAAAGCGACTTCTTGGCTTAGATGAAATGTTCGAATACGACCGATACGCTCCGATCGGAGAGGCGGATCGGTTGATTTCTTGGGAAAAGGCGAAGGAGATGGTTTTGTCTTCCTACAGTCAATTTCACCCTAGGATGGGCGAAATTGCTCAAAAGTTTTTCGATTCCAATTGGATTGATGCAGCACTTGCTCCTGCAAAAAGAGGTGGAGCATTTAGCCACGGTGCGGTCCCAAGCGTTCACCCGTATATCATGGTCAACTACACCGGAAAAATCCGAGATGTACAGACTTTGGCGCACGAATTAGGTCACGGGATCCACCAGTACCTCTCTCGGCAGCAGGGGATATTTCATGCCGATACGCCGCTAACCACCGCCGAAACAGCTTCCGTTTTTGGTGAAATGTTAGTATTTCAGCGTTTAATGAAGGAAGAAACGAACGCCGAGAATCGGTTGGCGATGCTCATGGGAAAAATTGATGATACGATTGCAACGGTGTTCCGACAGGTTTCAATGAATCGGTTTGAGGATCGCATTCACACCATGCGCCGCGATCAGGGCGAATTGTCAGTCGAGGACTTTTGCGCGGCTTGGACGGAAACTCAGGCCCCCATGTTCGGCGGAAGCGTAACTCTGACTGAAAATTATCAGTGGTGGTGGAGTTACATACCCCATTTCTTACACACGCCGGGTTACGTGTATGCGTATGCCTTTGGAGAACTGTTGGTCTTGGCGCTTTACGCCAAATATGAGACGGAAGGAGACGCGTTTGCCGAATCATACCTTGAGTTATTGTCCGCCGGAGGGTCAGATTGGCCCCACGTACTGGTTGGAAAACTCGGAGTCGATTTGCGTGACCCCTCATTTTGGGCGCAAGGCGTTGCCGCAATAGGCAAAATGGTCGATGAGGCCGAGGAGCTAAGTCATAAAGTAAAGAAATAACCTACATCGCCAGTTGACCTAGAATCCACGCGCAGCCAAGAGCCGCATAGATTCCTAAAAAGTAACCGGATACGCCCATCAGTAGGCCAACAGGAGCCATTGCGGGGTGATAAACGCTGGCGACTATGGGGGCGCTTGCTGCACCGCCGATGTTTGCCATGCTTCCCGTGGCAACAAAAAATAGAGGCGCTTTGAGCAATTTAGCCACAATCATTAAGATTGAGATGTGAATTGAAATCCAAACAACGCCAGCAAGCAGATAGTAAGGAACGTCCAAAATTGCTGCTAAGTTGGCCTGAGCTCCGATGGACGTTATCAAAAGAAAAAGGGCCAAAAACCCGATTTTTGAAGCGCCGACCTGTTCAAGTTTTCTGAGCGGGGTAAATGAAAGCGCTAAACCGAAAGTTACCACGATCAATATGACCCAGGTGTTTGAACTGATAATTACGGGGTCACCAAGCGCTGGTAAACGGTGCCCAATAGCAATAGCTATCGCCGTTGCGCCCAATCCTAGACCCATTATGTAAATGATGTCATTGAGCTGGGTAGGTTTTCTCGTTGTATCCATTTCTTGGAGCCTCGCGTTAGCGCGTTCAATGGCTGAATTATCGGCCTTGGTCCATTTGTCAAATCTGGCTTGAAACGTGCTCAAGAAGATTAGAATTCCCATCCAACCATAACCTACAACGGTATCTACAACAATTATGGGACCAACAACGGAATCTGGCGCCCCTACACTTTTTTGAATGGCCACCAAATTGGCCGTCCCGCCAATCCAGCTACCCGATAGTGTTGCAAATCCCTTCCAAGCGTCGGGTGGCAAGAACGATTTGAAGATCAAATAGGCAATTGGGCCGCCAATTACGATTCCAAGAGTCCCAGCCAGCATCATTAAAAGGGCTTTGCTTCCTAGCTTCAAGATTGACGGTACATCAACCGTAATCATTAGCAAAAACAGTGAAAGAGGAAGTAAATACGTGGACATCCACGAATAAACTACCGAAGACGAGGGGGTTATTCCGCCCGTTGTCAGAAACATTGGCAGGAAGTAGGCCCAAATGACGGGAGGAAGAAACTTGAAAAAGACATTGAGCCGCTTAATCGTGCTCAACCAAAATAATAGAGCCAGCACAGATGCTAACAGGGCAAAAAGTTGGTTTGGCTCTGAAATCACGTTTTTGTAGTGTTATGGTGTAATGATGCGATGATGCTGTGATGCTATGTTGCTAGGATGCTAGTGGAAGAGTGAAGGTGAATGTTGTGCCTTCGTTTTTTACGCTCTGAACGGAGATCGTACCGCCCATAGATTCAACCAGCTTTTTCGATATCGACAAACCGAGGTCAGTTCCTTCGTGCGTCCTTATCGACCCGGAGCTTTCTTGGGAGAATGGCTCAAATGCTTCTTTCAGAAACGTCGGTTCAATGCCAATTCCGGTATCAACCACGTTGATGATCGCTTCAGTATCTGAAGCCTCCCAGCTGATGTGAATACGTCCCTCGTTGGTAAATTTAGCTGCATTTCCTACCAAATTGGTCAGAACTCGCTCCAGGAAGTTGCGGTCACATTTAACATTCAAAGAGGGAGGTCCGTCGAAAGAAATAACCACACCAGATTGCCGCACAAGGGGTTGAAGCCTTTTGATGACTGAGGGGATTAAACCAGCGGCGTCAATGCGGAAGATCGAAGGAATCAAGGTGTGCTGCTCTAAACGAGCAGCTTCAAGAACCGAATTGATGGTTTCTAATAGTCGCTGCCCACTTTCTTCAATCAGAGAGGCAAACTCCTTAAAATCGGGGTCTGTCACTCCCTCTTCCAAGAGCTGAGCAAATCCAATGATGCTGGCTAGTGGAAGTCGAAGTTCATGACTCATGTGAGCCAAAAAGGTTGACTTCATCGCGCCGGCTTTTTCAGCTGTTTTTTTTGCCAGCTTCAACATCTCATAAGATGCTTGTTCGCTAGTTACATCCCGTAGGGTTAATAAATGAGCATCTAGACCATCCCATGTCATAGGACACGCATGAACCGATAACGTCACAGGAGGGCCTGTAGGGCGTTGCCAGAATAGATATTCATGTTCTTTTCCGGTGAGTTGAAATGGTGTTTGAAGGCCAAATAACTCTCCAAGAGGCTGTCCTAGCAGTTGCTCGACCATGGGATTGCCGTATAAAACGAAGCATCTTTTGTCTAGAATCAAAATGCCATCTGACAAACTCTCTACGAGGGTTCGAATTTGGGCCTCTGCAATTTCTGAAGCCCTCAACACGGCCGAACGATCTATAGCATTCACGATGCAGCGCCGAATGGTTGCCGGTGTGTCTACATTTTTCAGGACAAAATCTTGAGCTCCGTATCGAAGCAAATGCTCCAATTCAGTCAATTCACTCTCAAATACGCCTAAAAGAACAGGGATCGCAGGCGTAAGTAGCAGCGAATCTGCCAAAAGAGTATGAATGGAATCGAGACCAACCGAAGAATCTAACAGAATGATTGTACACCCAGAGGCATCTTGCAGCGATAAGTTGGCAGAAAAATCAATGGAGACGTGTAAGGCTGCGAGTGCATCTTCATGCTCAAAAAGCCAGTCCATGTTTTGCTTAACAACAGATATCGCAAGAACCCTCAGGTCAAAACTCATATTGGCAATATTTGAAGATCTCTACTTAGAGTGCTTAGGCTTTCAGCTCCAGAGGGCGTAATCAACATGTCATCCTCGATACGAATTCCGCCTTGCCCGTTTAAATACACTCCTGGTTCAATCGTGAACGTCATTCCGATTTCCAGAATGGCGTCATTACCAGCCCGGATATAGGGCTCTTCGTGTACCTCAAGGCCTAGGCCATGACCAGTACGATGAGTAAAATACGCCCCTAATCCAACAGAGGATATCTCATTTCGGGTTGCATTGTCAACGCTACCAGCAGAAATTCCGGGCCGGGCCGCGGCCCGGCCCGCCGCGTTAGCAGCTTGGACGGCCGAGTAGGCCTCTCGTAAGGTGGTACCGGGATCTCCGATTGCAAACGTTCTGGTCAAATCCGAAAAATATCCGTTTGTATTGGCTCCCCAGTCAAATAAAATCAGATCGCCTGCACGTGCCCTGTAGTCGGTGGGGACGGCGTGGGGATTAGCAGAATTGGCTCCAAAAGCAACAATAGGCTGAAACGGCAGCTCTCCACCTGAGCCAAACATGAGCAAATTTTGAATTAATAGAGCGGCCATTTCATTCTCGGAGACGCCAACCTTCACAAATGGTAAGGTCTTTAGCAATGCTTTCTGGGCGATATCAACCGCTGTCCTCATTTGTGCTAGTTCTTCGCCATCCTTCTGCATTCTCAACGAAGAAACAAGCGCCTCGCAGGATACTAATTCAACACCCGGAAGCGCTGCTTCAATAAAACGAAGCTCGAGAACGCGAAGGTTTCTTGGCTCAATTCCAACTTTTTTGGCGCCAGATTGCTTCAACTTGTACAGTCCAGCCGAAAAAGCTTCTTGCCACGAATTAACGTCCTCAGAGTAGGTAAAAGGCTCGATAGGAAACGAGCAATGGGTCAATTTTTGGCTTTCCAATTCTGGTATGATGATAGATTCACCAACCGTCTCAGAAATACACATAACAACTGGGCGTTCGCTAATGTGAAAGTGAAGACCACTTAAATAGGGAAGGGAGGATCCTGGGTTAAGTAGAACTGCATCGAGGCCAAAATCGTTTAGACTTGACTTCAATTTTGCTAGGCGAGCATTTATCGCTTGAGACATGGGAGAATCGGATAGTTTACTAAAGGAAACACAACTTACTTATCAATAGCGGGCCATACCAGTACTAAATAGCACGGTTACTGCCGGCAAACCACCTCTGAAAACCGCTGGACTTCCATTGTTGGGTTTTTTGCTAAAGAAACAGCCGTCATAACAGCCACGCCATACGCTCCAGCTTTCATGACCTCGACCGATCGCTCGGCCGTAATACCAGCGATCGCAATAACGGGCAGTTTAGCCGTATTGCAAAACTTTGCTAATCCTTCAATTCCTTGTACCCCAATGGGGTTTGATTTTGATTTAGTGGGATAGACTGGACCAAATCCGACATAATCAGCGCCGTCGCTAAAGGCCTTTGAAGCTAGACTGGAATCTGGAGTGGTGATCCCGATAATGAAGTCTGGCCCCAGTATGGCGCGGGCCAAAGATGCAGGCATATCTACTTGTCCAAGATGCACGCCGTCAGCATGTACGGCCTGAGCAATATCTACGCGATCATTGACTATAAAAGGAATGTTATTGGATGAACAAACCAATTGAACCGCATGGGCTGAAGCCAGCAGATCCCTTAGGCTACCATGTTTCTGTCGGAATTGAATCGAGTCGGCTCCGCCTTGAATTGCCATCATAGCCAATTCGGTATGCGAATGCTTTTGTTGAAAAGTAAAATCAGTAATGACGTGCAATCTGCCGATTTGCTTCATTTTCTATTGTGTTGATGAAGGATCAATTGTAGGTTAAAGGGCTGACATTCGCACACATAAAGTAGCTATAGATGACGAACGAAATAGAAAATTCTGTCGTGCCTTCTTCCAGAAGGGACTTTCTGAAAACAAGTGCTTTGGCGGGAATCGCGGCCTCGTTTGGAGTTGCACCCCGAGTTGTTGGGGCATCATCCTTAAGTCCGTCATCGGGCGCTATTGCAGGGCCAATTGCGATTTCTAGCAGAAACGGGCAAAAGTCCGTTTTAAAGGCTATAGAATTAATCCAATCGGGTGCAGATGCACTTGATGCCGTAGTAGCTGGTGTAAATCTGGTCGAAGAGGATCCAGAGGATACGAGTGTTGGGTATGGAGGGCTGCCAAATGCGCTCGGCATTGTACAACTCGATTCCGCGGTTATGCATGGACCGACGTGTCGCGCAGGCTCGGTGGGCGCCATTGAAGGGATAAAGTATGCATCGAAAGTAGCAAAGATGGTTCTGGAGAGGACAGATCACGTCAACTTGGTTGGTCAAGGGGCTCAAGATTTTGCCGTCATGCACGGATTTCCAGTAGAGAACCTACTCACTGAAAAAGCCCGTCTGGAATGGGTTAGATGGCGGGAAAACATGTCCACGCAGGACGACTATTTGCCAAAACACTCTCTTGAATCAACAGGAATTGGGGCCGTAACCGAAAAAATTCCTCGTCATTGGGGCACCATTCATTGTTCGGCCATTGATCTTGCTGGCAATATTTCGTGCGTGACTACCACTGCGGGGATGGCGTTTAAAGTGCCCGGCCGCATTGGGGATTCGCCAATTATTGGAGCAGGACTCTACTGCGACAACACCGTTGGGGCCGCAGGATCGACAGGAAGGGGAGAAGCAAATATTGAAAATCTGTGTAGTTTTCTGATTGTCGAGCGGATGCGTATGGGCGATTCCCCCGAGGCGGCATGTTTATATGCCTGTCAACGGATTGTGGATCATACAAAACTTGCTCGCCTTTTAGACGACAAAGGACGCCCTGCTTTTAATGTGCAATTTTACGCCCTGAACATTAAAGGGGAAGTAGGCGGCGCCGAAATCAGGGGTGGAAATGGCACTTTTGCTGCCGCCACTCCAGAAGGAGGCCGATTGGTGAAAATGGCCTATTTATACAAAGGATAAATCAATTTTTTAGTTTACAAATACATGTTAGGCAACACATTACGTCTTTTTGCTACTGTTATACTGCTTGCTTTTTTGGCACTCCCGTCGGTTGCTCAAAAGCTTCCGTTTGTCATGGACATGCCCTTGGAAGGAGTAGATTCATTTGATCCCGCTATTCCAACACCCGAAGAGATTATTGGGCATGTAATTGGGAGCCGACATACCCTTCCGTATCAAGTGGAGGCCTACTACAAAGCCGTTGCAGCGGTAAGTGATCGAATCGTGGTTTTGCAGCATGCAACGACGTATGAAGGCAGGGCCTTGATTCATGCAGTTGTAACTTCTCCCGAGAATCATAGCCGTCTCGAGTCTATTCGCGCCCAGCATGATCTACTGTCAGAGCACCCAGATCAGGTCAGCAATGCAGACATCAATGCTATGCCCGTCGTGATATATCAAGGGTATAGTGTACACGGAAACGAGGCTTCCGGGACAGAAGCAGCCATGTTATACATCTATTATTTGGCGGCTGCCCAAGGCGAAATGATTGAGAATGCCTTAAATAATGCGGTGTTGATCGTAGACCCCATGTTAAATCCTGATGGTAGAGATCGCTTTGGTAGCTGGGTCAATACGAGACGAGGACGAACCGGCACCCTTGATTCCCAAGACCTTGAGCACAACGAACCATGGCCAGGAGGGCGGACCAATCATTATTGGTTTGATCTTAATCGGGATTGGATGGTAGGTCAGCACCCTGAATCGCAAGGTCGATTG
This sequence comes from uncultured Bacteroidota bacterium, assembly GCA_937876355.1. Classification (GTDB taxonomy): domain Bacteria; phylum Bacteroidota; class Rhodothermia; order Rhodothermales; family UBA10348; genus UBA10348. The sequence goes on from CALFHN010000164.1 coordinate 34,858, forward strand.
GCATTATATCAAAGTTGGAGGCCACAGATTCTTACCGACCACCATGAAATGGGGGGTAGTTCAACCTTCTTTTTTCAGCCTGGAATTCCATCAAGGAAACACCCCAACACACCAGATGAAAACGTTCGGTTGACCGAAGCAATAGCGGATTTTCATGCAGAGGGGCTCGATGCAATTGGGTCTTTGTATTTCTCCGAGGAGGGCTATGATGATTATTTTTATGGAAAAGGGTCCGCCTATCCTGATATAAATGGATCCGTAGGGATTTTGTTTGAACAAGCATCCTCACGTGCGCTTCGTGCAGAAATGCCTGACGGTGAGCTTCATTATGCTTTTACCGTCAGAAATCAATTTGCAACGTCTTTGACGACGTTAGCAGCCGGGGTCGCGTTGCGGAACCGATTGGTGACGTATCAACGCGACTTTTATCAAGAATCCCTCAATCTGGCTCAAAAAAGCAAACAATCGGCCTGGATCTTGAATTTGGATCGAGACCGAACAAAAGCCCAACTTTTGGCTCAGCTTTTACAGCGTCACCGCGTGAAATTTTACGATTTATCGAATGATGTCACCATAGATGGCACAACGGTAATGGCGGGAAACGGATATGTAATTCCGGTAGACCAGCCCCAATATAGACTCATCAAATCGTTTACTGAGCGGACTCTGGAATTCCAAGACTCACTTTTTTATGACGTGTCTACATGGACTCTTCCGCTTGCTTTTGATGTCGACCTTTTTGAGTATTCGGGCAAGCTCCCTGGAATTCAAGGGAATTCAGTTGATCAAGTTGATTTGGACGGCGGAGTGCTGGAAGGAGGCCGTGCACGGCATGCTTATCTCCTGAGGTGGGACCGAATTTTTGCCCCTCGCGCTCTGAATCGATTTTTAGAGGCTGGATTAGATGCTCGCATTACCCACGAACCATTTTCTGTCATGCAAGATGGGAAAAAAATATGGTTTGATAGAGGGACGGTTATCATTCCGGTTAATTCCCGGGACACTCCTAATTCCGAATCCAAATCAGAACTTGTTCATCAATTAGTAGCCCAGGCTGTTGCTGAAGACTTTGTACATATAGTGGCAACGCACTCCGGACTAACTCCAGATGGCCCGGATCTAGGAGGCGGCAGTACCGGCATCTTGCATCTTCCCAAAATTGCCATTGCCGCCGGATCAGGAACGAATTCTGGTGAAGCAGGAGCGGCGTGGCATGCGATTTCTGAACGTTTTGAACTGAATGTTTCGCTAGTCGAGGCTTCAAGGCTGGCTTCGGGAGACTTATCCAGGTACAATACCATAGTCCTTCCCGGTGGCAACTATGCTGAAGGGGTAACCAATGCCCTAAAAGCTTGGACGAGAAGTGGAGGAACGCTGGTTGTATTAGCTGGCGCAGTTTCATGGGCTAATTCCAACGGCCTAATTTCCATAGAATCAAAATCGGTAGATACTGACTCTCTGGCAAAGGAATTGCCGTATAATTTATTAGACGAGGCTCGAGACGCACAGCGCATCGCTGGGTCCATTTTTGAAATGAATCTTGATACGACCCATCCGGTGGGATATGGGCTCAGTTCGAAACTTCCCGTCTTTTACACCAGCTCAACCCTGTATGAATACGAAGGCGAAACTGGGGGTATGGTTGGTACGCTTAGTGAATCGCCGTTGATGAGCGGATACATTTCTAAACAGAAGTTGGCTCAACTTCCCGGATCTGTTGGAGTTATTGCGGTGCGATCTGGACGGGGTCATGTGATTGCTTTCACTAATAATGTAAATCACCGCGCATACTGGCTAGGCACACAACGGCTCTTTTTTAACGCCATCTTTTTCGGAGCAAGTTTCTAAAGACGGAATTTCCGTCTGAATTGTAACCTATTCCGTATATTCCCAATCTAAAATTGGCGAGAAGGTCCGTTTTCTGCTCTGAAAACGGCCTTTTTGCTTGTCTAATACCTTTTAAAAGCTCTCAGCACTGTACTTAGTGAAAACAGCCAACCAGATCAGAACTGAGTTTCTCGAATTCTTCCAAGAAAAAGGTCACTCTATTGTACCCAGCGATTCCATTGTCCCTGGCAATGACCCGACGTTGATGTTCACTAATGCGGGGATGAATCAGTTCAAAGATGTATTCCTTGGAGAGGGCGCCCGCTCATATGTACGAGCTGCAGACACTCAAAAATGCCTTCGCGTTTCTGGGAAGCACAACGACCTCGAGGAAGTTGGGTACGACACGTATCATCACACTTTTTTTGAGATGCTCGGAAACTGGAGCTTTGGGGACTATTTCAAAAAAGAAGCCATCGCATGGGCATGGGAATTATTGGTCGATCGATGGGGACTGGACCCAGGCCGTCTCTACGCCACCGTTCATGAGGGCGATGAAAAACTTGGATTAAAGGCCGACGAGGAGGCCGCCTCGTTTTGGAAAAGCGAAACCACCATCAACCACGATCACATTCTGCATTGTTGGTCAAAAGATAATTTTTGGATGATGGGAGATACGGGGCCATGTGGACCGTGCTCTGAAATCCACGTCGACCTTCGTTCGGACGAAGAACGGGCGAAAGTGCCCGGGATTAGCTTGGTAAATCAGGACGACCCGCGCGTGATGGAAATCTGGAATCTGGTTTTTATTCAATACAATGCTCAGGTTGACGGCTCGTTGCAAGCACTGAAGTCCCAACATGTAGACACAGGGATGGGGTTTGAGCGTGTTGTGGCCGTTCTGCAGGACAAATCGAGTAACTACGATACGGACTTGTTTTTGCCGCTATTGGATTCGGTTGCAAAAGATGCGGTGTTTGCATCCCTGGGTTCCTATCAGGATGCGTTGAAATTGGAAGGTGGTGAGGGCGAAAAGGTTCAGATTGCCCTCAGGGTTATCGCAGACCACCTTAGAACGATCTGTTTTGCCGTTGCCGATGGTGTGATGCCCGGAAACGCAGGCCGTGGGTATGTAATTCGGCGAATATTGCGACGTGCCGTTCGGTATGGTTACCAAACCCTCGGATTTCGATCACCGATCTTATTTTCTAAAGTCGGTGAAATTGTAGCCTTAATGGGTGAACAGTTTCCCGAATTAGTGAAAGCTCAGGCCTACATCGAGCGCGTAATCAGGGCAGAAGAAGAGAGCTTCCTTGAAACGTTGGGTACAGGAATCGAATATTTTTCTGCCGTTGCGCCCGTTTTGGAGCAGCTTCAATCGGGTGCCGCAGAAAGTGCAGTCAAATCTGGCATTCAAAAAGACCGGCACGTCATGGATCTGTTGAAAAAGGCCTACGCTTCAACCGTATCAAAAGAAGAGTCCGTTGATGATCTGATTCTGGTCGGAAAAACAGGGCTATTGCCAGGCGAGTTTGCCTTTCTTCTCCACGACACGTTTGGGTTTCCGATTGACTTAACCCAGTTGATGGCTCGTGAGAGAGGGTTTTCTGTGGATATGGCTCGGTATTCCGAACTCATGGAGCAGCAGAAAAAGAAAGCGCGAGCAGCAACGTCTTTTAAAACGACCCATGGCGAAGGCGAAGACTGGATCAACGTTTCCAAAGGAGAAGACTCCGTATTTACGGGTTATGATTCCGTTTCGGATGGCAGTGTCAAAATTCGGCAGATGCGCGAGGTTCAGGTCACCGAGAACACGTCCCAATTTGAAATCATTCTGGATAGAACGCCATTTTACGGGGAAAGTGGTGGCCAAGTCGGGGACGAAGGGATTCTGGTGATTGGCGGACAGGAAATCAAAGTTTTAGATACGCAGAAACGAGCAGGAAAAATTGTTCACACGGTAAACCGGCTTCCAGTTGATGCCGATTCCGATGTTAGTGCTTCGGTAGACTCGTTGAGACGGGACCGAATCGTCAAGCATCACACCGTAACTCATTTAATGCATTCTGCCCTTCGTGAAAGACTGGGCAGCCATGTGGGGCAAAAAGGTTCGCTGGTCACGCCAACCCATTTGCGCTTTGACTTTTCCCATTTCGAAAAAGTTGGACCCGAAGACCTGATTGCCGTAGAAAACCGGGTCAACGAAATGATCCAAAAAAACATCCAAAAGCAGGAAGATCGGGATATTCCGATTAAGCAAGCTCTGGATCGTGGTGCTACGGCGCTTTTTGGTGAGAAGTATGGCGAACGCGTTCGGGTTATCACGTTCGACCCTGCCTACTCAATAGAACTTTGCGGCGGTGTACACGTGGCTTCGACTGGGGAGATTGGTCTGTTTCGTTTTACCTCTGAAGGTTCTGTGGCATCGGGTGTTCGGAGGGTTGAAGCCGTCGCTGGAATGGATGCTTTAGGTTTTATCCATGCTGAATTGGCTGAACTAGGCCGGGTGAGGGATCAATTCCGGACCCTTCAGCGACCTAGCGACGAAGAGATCGCCGATTTGATTGAGCGTTCAAAATCACTAGAAAAAGAGGCCGATGCGCTTCGTTTAGTGGCCTTGGAGCAAAAAGCACAAGCTTTTGTCACCTCCGCGATCACAATTGGGCCTTTAAAATTGGTCGTGGGGCGCTTAGATGGAGCTGATTCAGGCGTGCTTCAGGAAATCTGTTCCAACATGAGCGCCACTTTGGGCGCAGGTCACGTTTGTGTATTTGGATCTGCAGATGAAGCACAAGAAAAGGTCTACTTGGCTTGCAGTGTTTCTGAGGATTTGGTTAAGGGGCACGGTTTACAAGCCGGTAAATTGATTGGCCTAATCGCAAAAGAAGTCGGTGGTGGAGGCGGTGGGCGTCCGACGCTTGCAACCGCAGGTGGGAAATTGCCGGGTAAACTCAATGAAGCACTTGCCGGTGTTTCCTCCATTATTAAAGCCCTACTAACGTGAAAAGGGTCATTTATAAACGTTTGATTAAAGTGGCCTCTAAACGGGGGGCGGCATTTGTGGTGCTTTTAGATCCGGACAAAGAGTCCGTCGTTGGCCTTCCAGAAAAGGTCAAGGCGTGCGAAAAAGCCGGAGTAGGTGCATTTTTTGTTGGTGGATCGCTGGTTCAGTCATCTGATATTGATGATTTTACCGCGTTGCTCAAAGCCTCAACTGTGCTGCCGGTTGTCGGTTTTCCTGGATCATTGAACCAGATTTCGCGTCATTTGGACGCCGTGTTGTACTTGTCTGTGGTTTCCGGTCGCAATGCGGATATGTTATTTGGTCGACACGTCTACGTAGCGCCAGTTATCAAAAAATTGGGAATTGAGCCCATTCCTACTGCGTACATGCTCGTCGAATCGGGGCTCCTAACAACGGCGCAGTATCTCAACAATTCGTTGCCACTGCCTCGATCTAAGCCTGAGATAGCTGCAGCAACAGCTTTGGCAGCTGAAATGATGGGCATGAAGCTATTGTATTTGGAAGGCGGATCAGGTGCAAACGAGCCCGTGCCAACGTCTATGATTAAAGCGGTAGCGCAGACGTGCACATCTCCGATAGTGATTGGAGGGGGGCTCACTACTCCAGTTCAGGTTCGAGAACGCGTTGAAGCTGGCGCCTCTATCGTGGTGGTAGGCAACGCAATAGAGGCAAACGGTGACATTTCGTTTTTGAGCGAGATGGCAGCAGCAGTCCATACTCGATAGTTTCAGTGCCCAGGAATTTTGACGTTATTCCGCGTAATTTGATAGGAGGGACGTTGCCGCCTTTAACAATCAAACCTAGTTTTACTTGTTGTCCGCTTATTCTGAAGTTCTTTCTGCTTCTTCAGAAGCCCATGGTCCTAGATGGTGTCGTTTCTTACTGAAACGATGGCGTTTAAGAACAGATCGGAGGGGTGCCAGAGCGGTCGAATGGGGCGGTCTCGAAAACCGTTGTGCCCGCAAGGGTACCGAGGGTTCGAATCCCTCCCCCTCCGCATGACTAGCCCGTAATTTGTTGTAGCACAACAGGTTACGGGTTTTGTCATTTTACTGCCCATCATGTGGGGTCATGGAACGGGCTCGTTTTGATACTGTCTATAACTTTCGGTGCTGGAGCCTGTTGGCAAAGAACCTAACCCCTTCTATTCATACCTACAATCCGGTCCGGTTGCCATCAGGACAAATTTTAGCGTTAAAAAACGATGGCCAATTTAATTCGATTGTTGAACTCTCCGACCACCCTGCTCCGCGCGTTCTATTGAGCTATCTAAATAGTGCATTTGTTGCCTTGATTCCCAGGCCACGCTCCGATTCGTTGGCGGTTATTTTAAATATTAAGGGTAAACAAGCCGTCTATCTTGTGGACACAGCTGTGGCGCCGTTTGAGTTAAAGCCTTGGATCGGGTTTGAACATGGTATTATTTACGACGGTTCGTTTTCGGCAAACGGGGACTATTTCTCGTTCACCAGCGATGGTTCTGGATTGATGAACGCTTTTGTTCTAAACACTTCTACCGAACAGCTTTGGCGAGCGACCAATGTGCTTTATGGTGCCATGGAGCCGCAAGTCTCTCCTGATGGAAGACGCCTGGCGTACATCGAATACCAGGATGCTCGATTTGATCTCAATATCATTGACGTGCAGCCAGAAAGTTGGAACGTAATTCCTCGCGACGAAGCCAATTATACTTGGGCCACAAACTGGACGGAGGAGCTCGATGAAGTGGCCGTCTTTGATTCTGGCTTAACAGGCACCCCCAGTGCGTTGGTAGACAGGAAATACCGCTCTTTTAGTAGGCTTGCTCCGCGCATGATATACCCGATCCTCTACCTTGATGCAAAGAGAGACCAACCTGCTGATGCTCGCCTCGGATTCGGAATCGGAGCCGCCCTTCAAGGAAGTGATCCCCTAGAACGGTGGACGTACCACTCGGAAGCCATCGTTCAAAAAGGTCGCGTATGGGGTGAGATAGGGCTAAAATCAGGCGCATTTTCTTTTCGGCCTGATTTGGTGTTTAGCCGACGTCCTCAGTCAATTCAAGCCATCGTTTCGAACGGAACTACGTCCACAGCGACAAGGGTAATTCGTGACCGAACCAGCGTTGAAACTGGTATTTTTTTCCCTTTTACTTTTAGCCAGAACGTTCATCGAACGAGCCTAATTACCTCTCTTCGCCTAAGCTATCGATCGGACATCTATGTGGATGACGATTTCCAAACAATTCAAGAACGTTTTAGCAAGACGACCTTTTTGCCTTCTGCCTTTTACGGGTACCAGCTTGTAAAAAATCCTCGGGATATCATTCCATCATCAGGCTTTTCCGTGTTGACGTATGGTGAGTTTGATATATCAACCGATGCAGGTCAAAGAAACCAAGGATGGGTGCTCAGTGGAAACATGTTTCTACCTTTTCTACGACGATTTAATACTGGAATTCGTCTAAATTCAGGGCTTTTGACACAAAATAGCCCTTCAATTTTTGGTCTCGACAGTTTCAAACCAAAAGGTTGGGAAGATGCATTTCTGGATGACGATACATTCTTGAGGTACGGACTGAAAGTGGTTCAACCGGTCTTTTTTCCGGACAATGGATTTATCATTTTGCCCGTGTTCGCCAGAGCATTTTACGTTTATGGATTTGCCGAACACTTACACAGAGCGTCTGATTTTGGGGATCGAGTTAGCAGTGTTGGAGGTGGAATAGGCTTAAAATTTCGCCTTTTTCATCATTTTAATTTTGATATAGCCTATGGCGCTGCGTACAGACTGAAAGAAAAAGATTGGAAATCACACACAGATCTAAGTCAGGAATAACCTGATTTCTGGCACCTAAAGTTGACGTTTTAGTTGTATTTGAATTGACCTGGTGTCGTTGGACAGGTCCATAAGACTAACAGCGCGGACTGTTTCTTTTAGCATTAATTCTATCTGTGAGCGCCTCCATTTGTACTGGAATAATACCGAAAATCCTGAGCTTGAGCCAGATAAGGACGCCACGGGAAAACGGCCCGATAAGGCAGAGTCGGCGTAATAACCTTGGATTCGAGAAACAGCATTGTCGGCTTGCTTTGAGATTGCTAGAACCGAGAGGACCGTCCACCTTGAAGAAGTGAACTTTATTTGGCTGCTAAGCAGATATAATCGAGTATCTAGTGCCGAGTCGGTAAGTACGCTGGGGGATAATTTCAAGGTCACGCTACTTCCGAGGCGCTGTACCACAAGAAATTGCAGGTAGGTATTTAACGCGCGAACAGATGAGCCTTCTGTACCTGGCGCTATGTGTATTGGACTTAGATTTACTTTAAGTTTCCGCCGAATAATTGATCTAATGCTCAGGTTTTCCGACGGATTCCATTCATGGTAGGCTTGCACCTTGAATAAACGCTGGGCCGCAAAGGTTATTGGATCCCGGGTTGAAGAGGTGGTGATACCCAAACTGAAAATACCGTGTCTATTCGATTTAGATCTAAAAAACAGATCAAATTGTAGTGCAGATGGGGTCTTTATACTAACACGAGAGCCGTACGGCCAATTCGGGCCTTGTACCTTCCGTGATATCATGAGCTTAATATTTCCTGCAGCTTGAGAAATAATTCGAACGCCAATATTCCAGGATGAAATAGCGTCTTTAATGAGCGCAGCCTCACTCAGAAAAGAGACCGGGCCCCAGTTTTTTTTCAAATATCCACTCACTCCAATTTGATGATTCGAAAAGGAAATGGGATGTCGAGAGCTGAACGATAGCCCTTCTATGAGAATGCTTGACTGAAATGAGGGTGTAGAAACATTTAGGTATCCTCCGATTCCTTTCACAGCAAGTTTTTTTCGGCGAGAAAGGCTAGCTTTTGATGTAAAGGCATAGGTATTTGAAATGTCTTTTACCGTCAGCACATCCTGTTCTCCTGCATCTGTTCCTACTTCAGTCGAGGCGGAAAACGCTGTCCTAAAACCATATGCGCCAAGACGAACAGGAGATGCAATCATAATTTCCGTTGCAATTCCCCGTCGCGACGCGGTTGTACCAGTTGAAGCAGTCGCTTTCAGTCTTGCTACGGTACCGACTAATCGGGTGGGAGATGACCAGGATACAATGGGCTTCCATCCATTTCCAGAAAAAACGCCCGATCCATGAACCACTTTAAAATCTCCAACTATCAAACTGAACCGGGTTCCGGTTCGTGATAGGGAGAATCGTTTGGATTCAAATAGGAACCAAGGCGAGTCCAATGCCCAAAAAGAAGGCTCGTTTGCATCTTTTTTCATCGAAAAGTGGGCTTTCCACTTGAGAAACGGAACAATAGAAATAGTGGCCCAAGAACTGAATGAGCTGCCTAAAGGATTGGAAGGTCGGCTTGAGGGCTGATCTCGATGGCTGAAACCAGCGACATATCGAAACTTGGACCGGTGCGTAGGGCAATCGTTTAAGAGGCACAACGTATCTCTTTCTTCCAATATGGAGGAGTCTCCAAGCTGTTCAACAACTCCCTGCAAATCGAAAGACTCGAGTGAATCTACCCCGACCGTTTGAGCAGCGACCTGCGGGGCCCTTGAAACAAGAGTTAACAAAAGTCCTATTGTCACACACCGTACAAAAGGAAATCTATCATAGTGCGATTCATGTGATAAACGTCCTTTCAAGAATGCACCTCCGAAATCTTTTAAAAGGTTAGTGCCACTAAAATTCCAGACGAAATTCCTAGAAAGGGATGCCAGGATGCATGAATTGATGCAGATACGTAGTGGGATGGGAGTGCGATGCTCCCAAAAAACATTGACCTTCCAGATTCGTATCCGGCCATAAAATGAAGGGCCCCAACGAGTTGGAATGAGATCTCGGTTTCCAGACTAGGTGGATAGTCCTTGGAGATGTTGAACATTGAAGAAAGCGAGACCTTCTCTGCAATTTTAATTCTGCCTCCCAAGGATATTTTTGTTGGGGACAAAATGCCTTGATCTCGATTCCCGGTCTTGCGAATTGCGAAAGTCCCAACCAAGGAGTGAATAATGGGCAGATCGAAGGCAACGGTCCAAAATGGTATATATATGGCCTGAAGAACCCCAGGCTGCGTCATAATCACACCTATCGTTGCTCCGATATATCGACTGTCGGCCATTGTTTTTGCAAGACTAAAAGCCACCGACCTATTTTTCAATTGGTCGAATCCACTCATGGAGAATCCGATTCCACCGGCCCATGTGGAACCGACAAAAGTTGACTGAAACCAAGAAGATTGAAGTTCAATTAGTCCAAAAGGGATCTCTGTAAACAAAAAAACACCATATTTTCCACTTGACTGGAAAATGGCCGTGGGGCTTGAATGCGCAGCGAAACCTTTTCCTTGGCCACTAGATAGGCCCATCACCGACACGGGTAAGACTTGAGCAGCGACGTTTGAGGCCGAACTGAAAATGATTCCGAGGAGCAGAAGGTGCCCCATATTTTTCGCCATACGGCTCGCCTGTCTCACTCCTCAGCCTCCAATTCATTCGGTTCACTAGAATGACTCTGCAAAATGGAAACCGTAACTCATGCCCTCTGTAAGAAGCGGCACAGTTATCTCGGAATGTGCAATGACCAAAATTTCCTTAGCCTTAGGCCTGTTTTTATTATTAGCTGTACCATCGCAAGTGGAAGCACAGGAATTCAACTGCAATGTTTCAGTGAATTACCAAGCCCTATCGGGATCTGACTATTCATTTCTTCAGGAAATGAGTGATCGTGCATCTGAGTACATCAATAAACGGCAATGGACAGAAGATCGATTTGAAGATGAAGAGCGAATTGACTGCTCCATTCAAATCATATTCTCTGAAGCGATCTCCTTAACTCGATTTAGAGCTAGGCTTGTGCTCGCTTCGCGTCGCCCAATTTTTGGGACGGCTTCTCAGTCTTCTGTTCTAACAATCAGTGACGAAGACCTTCAGATTGAGTATTCACAGGGAACACCTCTTATCTACGAGCCAGATCGGTTTCACGCATTAACAAGTGTTTTGAACTTTTATGCTCATTTGATGCTGGGGTTTGATTATGACACATTCGAATCGTTAGGTGGACAATCACACTTTCTAGCCGCCCAACGAATAGCCGAGATGGCTCAGTCTTCGGGAGCTGCCGGGTGGTCTGGTATTAGTGGGGATCAAAGCCGAGGTGAGCTTATTTCTCAAATAATGGATTCCAGATTTAGAACGCTGCG
>CALFHN010000165.1 GCA_937876355.1 uncultured Bacteroidota bacterium
AATTACGAGATCTCGTTGTTAATGAACGAGACGAAACCATGATGTCTATGCCTGCCGACAGGGTCATGCGTGCATTGCGGAGATCTACCAGCTGGAATATGGAAGAAATTTGGCTAAAAGAACTCATAACCTTATTTCGCCCTGTATTTGTTGCCGGTCTTTTTGTCATCATTGCATTGGCTTTCTACAATGTTCGATTGATTTCGGATGATAATGAATATCAGCAGTCAGCTGCTGAAATGGTTCTTGGACTTCCACCCATAACGGTGGCGTCGGCTTATGATCTAACTATTGAAGATCACCACTAGGTTGGAAAAATGAAATTACAAGCAAAATCCATTTTCGTATTGATTGGGACACTTTTGATTGGAATCGCCTTGGGGGCGCTCGGTCAAAGTACCATGCACAATCGAAGACTGGAAAAACTAAATGAAATGCGCCGACAAGGTGGACTATACTCCGCCATCGATCGGTACATAGATCCCGTAGATCAATCCCAAGAGGACACCTTGCGGGCTCTAGCCAAGTCGTATCAGGGCAAACTGGGGGAGTTTTATCGCCATTATCAATGGCATAGGTCAACCTTAATGGATTCGTTAAAGACCGATATGACCCCGCTACTTACTCCCGATCAAATTATACAGATTGCTCCTTGGTTCGAAAGGTCGATACGGAAACCCAAATCTACTAAGGTGGATAGCTCTGGGCAATCTGCCGTCATGCTTGCGGACAGTACCGGACAGAGTGAAAAGGCCACTGTTCCAGCATCCATAAGCTCTAATTAACCAATTTTCTCAGAAAACAGTAACACCGCTTCTGGAAGCGTAGAATCGAATATGAAAAAAGTAATTGCCCTAGTAGTTGTATTAGTAATAGCGGTAGGCGCCATTTGGTACACTAACAGCGCTGAAGCCGAGGCTCGGCTTGAATATCGTTTTGTGACTTTAGAAAACGGTGACCTTGAATCTGTCGTAGCATCGAGCGGAAAGCTCAATGCTGTCACTACGGTTCAAGTCGGTACACAAGTTTCAGGAATCGTAAATCGCATTTATGTTGATTTTAACGACGTTGTGCGCCGCGGGCAGGTCATTGCAAGTATTGACACGACGCTACTCATTAGTTCAGTAGAAGACGCCAGGGCCACCCTAAATAGAAATCAAGCGCAACTAGATTTTTCGGAAACCGAATTTAACCGAATTCAGGGTTTGTTCGAGAAACAGTTTTCGACCGAAGTTGAAATGAATCAGGCCAAATACAATCTGGATCTGGCAAAAGCGACCATCGTCTCCTCTAGAATTAGTCTTGAAAGGGCTCAACGAAATCTTTCGTACGCAACTATCGTTTCGCCTATCAATGGCGTGGTTGTGGAGCGAAATGTGGATGAGGGCCAAACGGTTGCAGCTTCGCTCAATACCCCTCAATTATTTCTTATCGCCAATAATCTTTCCCGGATGGAAATATTGGCAGCGGTGGACGAATCAGATATTGGGTTAATTAAGCAAGATCAAACTGTCCGGTTCACGGTTCAGGCGTACGACGATGCCACATTTTTTGGAAAAGTGCGTCAGGTACGATTACAATCGGCCGTACAAGAAAACGTAGTGACCTATACGGCGGT
>CALFHN010000166.1 GCA_937876355.1 uncultured Bacteroidota bacterium
ATCGTTCAGGAAAATAATCAGATTCTTGCCGATCTGGCCTCGTCGCGAACGACCGCGTTAATGGAATTTTTGATCGTTCTACTGATCGTGATCGAGATCGTTTTGGCCCTTGTCGAAAAGCATGCATAGCTCTATCTAGAAGCTCGCCGAAAAGGGAGCGGGCCGATCGGGCGGCGGTCGAGTTTTAGAAAATCGTCAGACGAACCATGTTGAATTGCAACGGCAGTGAACGATTTTCTAAAACTCGACCGCCTGAATGGTTGTTTCGGCCGCATTTATCCACAGCCCGGAAAATAAGCTGGAATTCGCCACTATTTCATAACGCTAGGCGGCGTCTCGCTGTTTGCGACGTTGACGCAGCGTGATTAACCGGAAAAAATTGTAGGCAATCGCCTTTTCCAGCAACTCGGAGCGCACGCTATCGATGCCGCGCCGCATCACCCGGTCCATGTCGTGGTTATGCTTTAACGTAAATATCAGCGACTCGACCGCAGAGCGATCGTTCCTCGCGTCCTTGTATGGCTGGCTGTCATATTCAGCAGCGGGGATGATATTTTTGCCCTTCGATCCACTGAAGCTGACGACACCGATCCCAAGACCAAGATAGTGCTCGCGATCGGCCCTGTTCGTATAGCCGTCATCGAAGCTCAAGACAGATGGTGCGACACCCGTGCGTGTGATCGAGGCGTCGACAATTGGTCGAAGTTGGCCTGAATCAGCTGCGTTGCCGACGGGGACAATGATCGCCGTGACAAAGCCGTTCTCGGATCGGCCAAGTTGCGGCTTGTATCCGACCACCGGCTCGCGCTCACCCTTGACGATCATCGCGGCATCCTGATCTGAGAGACTCACCACCTTTTCGCCGGCCGGCACCTTCTCATTGCGATTGATGCGCTTATCAGTATTGACAATGGTGACTGCGAGGTTTTGCAGATCGACATCAATCCATTCAATCAGCGTCGCGACGGTCTTCCGCTCGCTGGGCATGAAGTCCAGATTGTAAAACTTCCCCTCAGCTCGTTCATAGGCTTTCAAAAGATTTTTCCGCGCCTTGCGCGCCTCCCGCATCAGCTTGCGGTACAACTTGACGCGCTTCTTAGCGCCGTTCTTTTTTCCACACGACAGCTGGATCTGCTGGTGCAAGTCCCTAATAGTCTTGACGGCAATGCCCGTGATCGCCGGCAATCTCAGTGTGATCCCATGGTCAGCGAGCAGACGAAGCATGTGCTCAGCTCGTTCGAGCAGTCCCGCAATCAGACCGGAATCCGTTGGAAACGTGCTGTTGGCCACGACCTTGGTGCTGTCAAAGGTGAGCTTCTTGAAGTCGTCAAGGCCTTCAAAAAGAACCTGCCGTATCTGAGCATCTACGATGAATTCCAACGTCGCAGTCTGCACGGCATTGGCGTTGTCGATGATCGTACTTGCCCCCGGCATGTTGATTCCGAGGTTCGCCAGAACGATCTCCAACGTTCTCGATTCGGCGAGGTTGGTCGCGGTTTTCCGATCCTTGAAGCCGCCGAAGTATCCGCGGCAGAGGATGAAGGTCAGAACGAGAATCGCCGGCATGCGCGGTCGCCCGGACCCCAGTTCGAGATCGGTTGCCCAATTTGCGTCCACTTCATCATCGAAGCCTGGAAGCAGTGAGCCGCGTGACGAGAGCCAAGCCTGATCTTCAAGGCGATCCCTCTTCTTCGAGATCGCATAGGCATCCCGGTCGCTATCGATCAGTTCTAAAATGCGCGGCTCTGACGCCGCCAATGCATAAGCTTCGGCGATGAGTCGCGACACGTCGGAGTCGGGAATGAGCGGAATCAGTTTGCGGATGGGCCGCAGCGGCGTTACATTCCCCATGGACATACTACTTTTCTCCAAATTTGACGTTCTAGCGTCGGTTTGGTCTCGATTGAAAAGTAGTATGTTCTTCACTTCGCCGAAATCACAGCGCTTTCTACGCTAAAACCTTTTCGGCGAGGGTCTATCTAGAGCGAGTTCGGTGTTAGCAAATAAATAGCCACGATTTCTCGATAAAAAATACAAATTTTATTGATACATTCTCGTAGTTGCTGCATATTTTATCGATGAATTCACCGATAAAATTTGCAATTTACGCACGAGGACTCGAAAGATATGTCTCTGTTTCAGCCCACTTTATTCGAACAATCAACAAAAGTTCGAATCAGCCTGAACGAACAGCACGAATTGGTGAAACTCACCCATCTAATAAATTGGACAACTTTGATTACACTGGCGGCCACAATCAGGGACGGCAAAATAAAGAAAACTTCGGGTCCAATTCCGCAATATCGAGCGCTTTTGGGTGTGACTGCATTGATGGCAATGAAAAAAATTACTTACCGGGAGGCCGAAGATATGGTGACACATTATGCGCCGGCCCGGTACCTTTGCGATCTAATGGATTCGGATCGGAGCCTCGATCACGTGACAATCTTCGATTTTGTGACAATGCTTGGTCCGGAAGGCGTGGAAAAAATCAACGGGGAAATTCTGAAAATAGCTCAAAGTCACGGTTTTGTGGACACCTCGGTTCTGATGAGCGATACGACTGCGCAAGAAGCGATGATTCCCTATCCAACAGAAGTAGGTCTCATGTCGCGCTATATGCAGATCGTCCAAAAATCGGCTGGAAAACTTGGTGGAAAGTTTCTGGGCCTCAAAAGTTCTCTGAAAGAGCAGATAGCCAAGGTAAAAGGTCTGGTCCGAAATTCTCACCTATTTGCCAAGGGCAAAGAACAGAAGGCGAAAGTCGGGCGCAAAATTTACCACACAGTAAAACAGGTACATGCCGAGATTTCCGCTCTTTTAAAAAGCGGCTACAAGTTATCAAGCAGGGCTGGAAAGCAACTAACAGAAGTTTCAAGCGTTATGGAAAAATTGCTGCCCCAGATGTTATATTTTTTGAAAACCGGTTTCGTTGCCAACAAGAAAATTATCCATCTTCAAATGTCGGAACTTTATTCGATTGTGCGTGGAAAAGCTGGAAAACAAACCGAATTTGGCCTGAAATGGGCCATCAGTCGCATCGGAGGAGGGTTTCTTCAGGGGGTTCTTCTTGCCGGTGGCAAGAACGCTTCGGATCAAAAATTCTGCATCGAAGCTA
>CALFHN010000167.1 GCA_937876355.1 uncultured Bacteroidota bacterium
CCTGGATGGGCTGGGCGGCGGTGACGGCTTGGTGGCCGGGTTCGCCAAGGCCGATATCGTGTGGTTCGACAAAATCATGGCGCCTAAAAGCGACAACCCGGCAATGCCCCCACGCACTCGTTACCCGATCTATATGTTCGAAAGGTAACAGATTACCTCGCCTTTTTGGTGAGAAATCACACATAACTTATTGATTTTAAAAGAATTTCACTGGTGTTCGGAAAACCGAGCGAATCCGCACATTGGATCGGTCGCAGCCGATTACGTAGACCCCCGGATTGTCTCTTCGCCGCATTCCCGGTAGCAACCTATACCCGAGAGACCTTTTTTCCAGGAGAAAGATAGTGGCGACTTTGGATGCGGCCCGAACGGCGCCGTCGGCGCATACCGTCGAGGGCACCGCCCCAAAGGGCAAGGGCCTCCTATCGATAACGCGGGGGGGCAATCGGCGTCCTCGTGATCATGCTGACGCTTACCGGGATCGCCTACTCTCTTGTTCGCGCCGACCACCACCGAAACGGTCAACAGCAGTTCGACTTCCGGGCGGCCGAGATCGAATCCGCCATAGCAGCACGTATGGATGCCTACATTGAAGTCCTACGCGGCGGCTTGGGATTGTTCCATGCATCCGAAAACGTCAACCGCGGCGAGTGGAGTGCCTACGTCCGCACTCTAGAAATTGACCAGGGCCTGCCAGGCATTCAAGGGATCGGCTACGCCGAATTCATCCGGCCAGAGGACCGTTCCTTTTACGAGCAACGTATTCGCGATCAGGGGTTTCCCGACTTTCGTATCCGCCCCGAAGGCGCGCGCGCCTTATATTCGTCGATCACATTTCTGGAACCTTTCGACGAGCGCAATCGCCAAGCATTCGGCTTTGACATGTACCAGCAGGAAACCCGCCGCGATGGCATGAACCGGGCCCGCGATTCTGGCATGCCTGCGATCTCCGGCAAGGTGACTTTGGTTCAGGAAATCAATGAAGACGTACAAGCAGGCTTCCTTATGTACCTGCCCTACTATGGCCAAGCGGCCGTTCCGGCCAGCATCGAGCAGCGTCGCGAAACGATTCGCGGCTTCGTCTACAGCCCGTTCCGAATGGGCAATTTGATGCAAGGCATTCTTGGCGGCGGGCTCCCGAACGTACGGCTTCAAATATTTGACAGCAGTAATATCTCCGACGAAACATTGATGTACGACAGCATCGGGCGCCAGGATCAGCCAAGTAGAGCCGAGTTCGTCGATATCAGCACCTTAGACGTCGGCCAACACCAGTGGACGCTTCGGGTGGCCAGCCTGCCGGCGTTCGAAAAATCAACCGACGGCACGGAGGACCTCTTTTTACTGGTCGGAGGCCTAATCGTCAGTTTCTTGGTTTTCGGCATTCTATGTTCGTTCGCCAACACCCGTGAACGGGCCGAGGCGTTGGCCAATTCGATGACCGTGAAACTGCAGGCGAACACCGAGGAACTCCAGCGCTCGAACGCTGAACTCGAACTCTTCGCCTACGTTGCCTCCCACGATCTCAAAGCGCCATTACGCGGCATCGATCACCTCGCGTCGTGGATCGAGAGCGATCTGGGCGATTCATTAACCGGCGAGCCAAAACACAACATGGGCCTTTTGAGAGGCCGAATTACGCGGCTTGAAGTCCTTTTGGACGATCTACTAAGTTATTCCCGCGCAGGACGCCAGGAATCGAAACCCGAACCGATACTCATGGAGAAGCTATCGCAAGAATTGTTCGACGCCGTGAACATCGACGGCCGCTTTGCGTTTCACCAAACGATCGATTTGCCTGAGCTCAATGTGTCGGCTGTTGGACTTGAGCAAGTCCTGACAAACCTTTTCAGCAATTCACAGAAGCATCACGGCGGAGATCGTGGAGACATCTTTCTAAAGGTGTTCGGAACGAACGGTTTCTACGAGATTCATTACGAAGACGACGGGATCGGCATACCCGAGGATCAACGCGACCGTGCCTTTCAGATGTTTCAGACCCTGCAACCGCGCGACAAGGTCGAAGGCAGCGGCATGGGTATGGCGATCATCCGAAAGATTGTCGAGCGCGAGGGCGGTACTGTCGAATGCCTCGACCGACCCGACGGACAAGGCGGCGTTTTCTTCAAAATTCTCTGGAAGAAGGGTTAGTACCGTGGAGCCCATTCGCAATCTAGAAATACTGCTCGTCGACGATGATGAGGTCGATCGGATGGCTGTCCGGCGAGCGTTCTCAGATATCGGCTTTCAGCCAACCATTGTGGAGGCGAGCAACGGTGAGGAAGCTCTAGCAATCCTCGAAGGGAAAGCCGAACAGGGATCGCCAAATTCGCCCTATTTGATCCTGCTCGACATCAATATGCCGAAAATGGGCGGCCACGAATTCTTGGCCAAGCTGCGGGCCAAAGCCGATCCGGTTGTCCGCGACGCGGTGGTCTTTGTACTGAGCACGTCATCGGCAAAGTCGGACGTTGAAATGGCCTACTCGAGGAACATCGCTGGGTATTTGGTCAAATCCAATTATGAGGACGGTCTTAGGCCTGTTGTCGACATGCTCAGGACGTTTGGAAACGTCGTGCGACTGCCATGACCCATCGCCAACCATTGCAACTGCTTCTCGTCGAGGACGACGCCGTGGACCGTCAAATGGTGCGGCGTTTGATTGCGGCATCTGGCCTTCGTGCCGATATCCATGAGGCGGTCTCTGCAGAAGAGTGCACCTCCATCGCACGTCGAGAAAAGATCGACTGTTTCATTCTGGACTATCGGCTTCCGGATGGCGACGGGGTCAGTGTCGCTAAGAAGTTGG
>CALFHN010000168.1 GCA_937876355.1 uncultured Bacteroidota bacterium
TCCAGGTGAGAATGTTTTTGCTATCACGGAAGACAATTACAAGCTTGGAGTTGTGCCAGGTCTATCCTCACTTGGCCTAGCAGCCGGTGACTTGGACGGAGATGGCAATATGGATCTCATTGGTAGTGGGGCGGCTTTTTCTCACAACCAGTACAATGATGGAAAAGACCCTAACTGGGTAAACATTGTTGAATTCATTGGTGGTGACCCAGAAGATCCTGCGGCATACTCTCCAATAACCCAAGTATTTTTTCCAAATGATCGTACTGACGCATTTAACCTCGTGACAAATGACTCAGCTGGAGTAATCACAACGTTTCGTACGCAGGCTGCAAACGGCCCTCAGTTTGCTTCCAAATTTGCTTTCTTGGGCGACGTAGATAATGACGGTCACAACGAAGTAGCTCTTGGTTTCCAGGGACAGAGCGATTCGCTTCTGACATTTACCCAAGTGTTCAATCCTGCTGACAGTACCTATGTGGTTGACCAATCCACACGAGTAGCCGTCGTAAATTCGCAAAGGGTGTTCATGCGCGTATTATCAGCTGGAGCTACTGGAATTGGTATTGCTGACGAGCGTGTAGTCATTCCTACCGACTACGTTTTAGAGCAAAACTATCCGAACCCGTTCAACCCAACCACGAGTATTCGCTTTGAGCTTCCTATCGACAAAGCAATATCCGTTACGGTGTATGACGTTTCCGGACGAGTTGTGAAAACCCTTGTGAACAACCAAGTTTACTCACAAGGCGTACATGAAGTGCAGTGGGATGGCACCACAGACGGCGGCGTCTCTGCAGCCAGTGGTACCTACTTGTACACGCTTAAGTTTGGCAACTTTGCACAAACTAAGACGATGGTATTGTTGAAGTAAGCCTAATTACTTCATTCGCGGGGGGCCCTTTCGGGCCCCCCTTTTTTTTCGGTTCGAAGTTCGAACTGTCTGTTTCAGACGTAGATAATTTAGTTTTATCCGTCAAAACGCGTCAATTATGCGTAGACAAAGCTTTTTTTTCCTTCTAATCATCTTGGCAGGGACTCATCTCAGTTTTGCTCAGGGCAAAATCGCAGGTCGAGTTACGGACAACGGCAGCGGAGATCCACTAATCGGAGTAAACGTCGTCATTGATGGTACTACTCAAGGGACCACCACAGACCTAGATGGAAACTATATCATCTTGAACGTTAGGCCCGGGGATTACGTACTTCGATTTTCGTATATCGGGTTTTCAACTCAACTTATATCAGGCATTCGTATTGCGACCGGCCAAACGACACGCTACGACCTGAAGATGCGGGAAGAGGTCATTGAGGGGGAGGAAATAGTAATCCTAGCGGAGCGACCACTGGTTCAAAAAGACCTTACATCGTCCAGTAAAACGGTTACTGCGGCAGAAATAGAAGCTCTTCCGGTTGAAGGCTTTTTTGGAATTTTGGTAACTCAGGCTGGCGTAAATCAAGGTCCTGGTGGCGAAATACACATTCGAGGCGGTCGAAGTAATGAAATCTCCTACCTCGTCGACGGCATGTCCGTAGGAAATCCTTTTGAAACGAATGGACTAGCAACGTCCGTGGCAGCAGATGCCATACAAGAAATGACGGTTATTTCGGGCGCATTCAACGCGGAGTATGGAAAAGCAATGTCTGGAATTGTCAATTTGGTGACAAAGGAAGGCAACGACAAGATGGAAGGTTCCATCAGTTTTTATGGCGGAGATAACGTTACCAAGCACAGTGACATTTTTGGCGCTCCCACGAGCACCAGTAACTTGGGACTCAATGTTTTCACAGGGGAGGCCACTTTATCAGGACCGCTTCCCTTCTACAAAAAAATTCGCTTTTTTGCTTCAGGTCGGTACGACCGTAACGAAGGAACGATTTACGGAAAGGACCTACATCTACCCTCAGACTCAGCTAACTTCAACGGAGACAGGAGTTTACAAGAAACGATTGAACAGTACATTCCTGGATATAGCGGACCTCTTTGGTATTATGAACTACATGGAAAACCATGGTATGAGTTTGCAGAAGGAGACCCTTTACCAGGAAAAGATGTAGCCCTTAATCCGCGGGAAAGTGGCAACTTTATTGCCAAATTTAGCACACGTCCCTTCCCCGGAGCCAAACTGGAGTATTCTTTTTTAATGGATGCTGCAAAAAGAAAGTCCTTCAGCTTTCTCTATAAGTACAACCCAGCAGGCACCACAAGTTTTAGAGATATTTCATTTAACAACAGTCTGCATTGGACGCACACGCTAGGAGACCGATCATTTTATACGGTAAGAGCATCGTATGCCACTAGCGAGGCTGAATCATATCTCTATAAAAACCCACTAGATCCGCGATACGTGTCTTCGGGAGATATCATTGGTTTTCCTGGTAATCAATTCGTGATGGGTGGAAATCAAAAGGGTCACGTCTACGAGTCTTCGACATCGTTTCGATTGAAAGCGGATCTTACAACGCAGATAGGAATCATTCACGAAACCAAGCTTGGTGCCGAGCTGAATTTGCATGCTTTGGACCGGGAAAATTTTACAATCCTGTATGATGGTGACAACTTTCCTGTACCGACAGTGCCCGATGTGACTACGCCAACTCATGACAAGTACACCAACCAGAAAGTCATGGAGTTCAGTCTTTACGCTCAGGACAAACTTGAATTTGAGGATTTTATCATAAATGCAGGTCTTCGTTTTGAACGATTTGACCCAAATGGCACCTATTTTCCGAATTTATTGGCCCCTCCTGTCCACGAAGGTGACTATACAAACCTATCTCAAGAAGCGGATGCGACGATGCTCTTGATGCCTCGGTTAGGAGTTTCATTTCCTATTACAGAGACAGGCATTATCCATTTTTCATATGGACACTTCGCGCAGATGCCGCGGCTAAGAAATTTGTACCTAAATCCAGAGTTTGAGTTCGGGGTAGGCAGTAATCCCACCTTTGGCAACACCAATATGCGACCTGAACGAACGGTTCAGTACGAAATTGGACTGCAGCAAAGTTTAACTTCCAGCTTAGCCTTCGAAGTAACTGGATTTTTCAAAGATATCCGGGATTATTTGGCACTCCAAACTATTCGGTTTAGCTCAGTTGCCGGAGAAGATGTGTATAACATCTATTTAAATCGCGACTATGCCAATGTGAAAGGTGTGACCTTTTCCCTAACCAAAAGACGGGCCCGAAATGGAATGTTATCTGCCGGAGTCGACTACACGTTCCAGATAGCAGAGGGCAATAATAACGAGACAAATGCCTTCTTTTACAATCATTTGTCCGGAAGAGAAAACGAACTGGAGTTGATTCCTTTGGGATTTGATCAGCGCCACATTCTTTCAGGGACCGTTACCATTTCGAAGCCGGGAAAATGGGGACTTTCGATAATATCATCGTTCTCGACGGGTTATCCATATACGCCGCAGCTGTTTGACCAGAAAATAGACCAGCTTCCAAATCAAGACCGTAAGCCGAGCTTGACTAAGCTAGATGCTCATCTTTATAAGGACATAAACTTGCCCGGACGTGGACATTTGCGGCTTTTTGCTAAGATATTCAACGTGCTGGATAAGCTGAACGAGACGTCTGTTTTCAATGACACCGGCCGAGCATCTTATTCGCTCAATGGCCAGAGAGGCACACATGCATCATGGGAACCGGCATACGGACTTCCAGGCATTCAAAACCTCAACGAATTTAATACCCGACCAGATTTCTACAGCTCACCTCGCGAGGTGAGACTCGGAGCCACCCTGTCCTTTTAAACCGATGCTCCAAAAACACAAAGCTTATATGTTCACTACGAGTAGAATGAAAACACTCGCTTCATTTTGTTTTATTGCCCTACTGGCCCTTCCTGCTTTCTCACAGCAACGTGAACGTGGATGGGACTACCGTCAACAGGGACGCTGGCTAGACACTCAGGCCAACAAAGGAGGCGACTCCGCCGTTGCGGATTGTTTAGAAGACAATACCAATCGAAGAGAGGCCATTTTAAATGGCAACCGTATTACTAGTCAGATCCTGAATTTTGGCTCAATTTCTTCACCAGGAAATACACTTACTGACATTGTTTGGAATGGACTAGGCTACGGTTATGAGTTTGGTCCTTTTGTTGCTGCGGAAGTCATTGACGTTGGCCATAAAGACCCAAAAAGTGTACTGAGAAGGAATGATAATGGCGATCTAGTACCCGACGCACAAGGCAATCCTGTTTGGGTGATGCACATCGTCTCCGACGGAATTGTGTCCAACGGTGCCGAGATTTCTCCAGACCAATCCGAGCGGTGGGGATGGCAACCCATTCCTTGTGCCGAACCCGTCGGTGATTTTGAGGGAATGGAAGTCGTAAGTAGAGATTCTGATCAAATCCCGACATCCGACGCTCAAGATAAAGACTTGGATGGCAAGCCTGATTCTTGGCCCTCCTCATGGTACAACGAAAACCTCAAGGAGTATGTTTGGCCTGGTGCGCTTCAGCAGGGATCTTCAAATGCTGATAAGGAAGCGTTGTATTTCATGAATGACTATTCGAATAAGGAATTTGCCTATTTCCCTTTCACGAATAACACGATAAAAAAAGGCCTGGGATTAGAAGTTGAAGTTCGGTTGTATCAATGGGCCAATCCACTTGCAGAGGATGCCATATTTCTAGTCTACAAGATTTCTAATAAGAGCGATACAGACTTGGACAAGGTGACTTTCGGTATGTGGGGCGACCCTCACGTCGGAGGACCTGGAGATTGGCAAGATGATTTAGCTTTTTTTGATCAGCCCAGGAATATGGTTTTTGCGTGGGACAACAACCAAATTGGCGATGTTCCAGGACGAATTCCCGGTTATTTTGGATATAAATTTCTAGAAAGCCCGGGACTGGGAAATGAAATCATCAATGGCGTTTTTTATCCCGGCGATGGCATTGACAATGACGAAGACGGTCTAATTGATGAATCTTGGACCGATGGCATTGACAACGATAATGATTGGGACCCTGAAACGGACGATACTGGCATCGATGGTATTCCAGGTACGGGAGACATAGGCGAGAATGATGGAAAACCAACTGCCGGGGATCAGTTCGATATAACCAAACCAGGCGAACCGAATTTCGAATTTACGGACATTGACGAATCCGACATGATCGGGTTGACTTCATTTGCCTCCCCTCGCTTTTCGGGTTCAAATATTCGGGAAGACGAACAAGTTTGGGGATGGGTAAAGCCGGGTCGTTTTGATTCAGTGCCTACAGAGCCCGGAGATTACGTCTTCTTATACGGATCAGGTAGCTTTCCTTTGAGGGCCGGAGAAACCAAACGGTTCTCAATTGCACTTTTAGTCGGAGAAAACTTGTCTGACTTAAGGCTCAATGCAGAGACCGTCCAGCAGATTTTTGACGTTGGATACCGATTTGCTCGTCCCCCAGACAAACCACGACTACGCGCCGTAGCTGGAGACAAAAAGGTTACACTGTATTGGGATAATCGAGCTGAAATGTCCTTGGATCCACTTTCTAGAACTCTCGATTTTGAGGGTTATGCCATTTATCGATCGACAGATCATGAATTCAGTGACAGGCAGACCATTACGGACATCAATGGGTCCAAATTCCTGTTCCAACCGCTTACTAATAAGTTGGGTGTCGAAGCCAAGTTCGATTTAGATAACGGTTTGCGTGGTCCAAGCCCCATTGTATTTCCTCAAAGAGGGGTGGCTTTTGACCTCGGAGATGATACCGGCCTATTCCATACCTACGAAGACACAGACGTCGTAAATGGCCAAACGTACTATTATTCCGTCACGGCATACGATCGCGGATATGCTCCTGGACAAACCGGAGCGTTTGTAGCAGGTATTCCTCCTAGTGAAACCGCAAAAACGATTACCTACAATCCCGTCGACGATAGCTATATCTTCGACACCAATTCCGTTTCAGTTATTCCGAGACCCCGCACGGCTGGATACGTCTCTCCTTCCATTGAAGAAGCTGGAGGAATCGCGCACAATACTGGCCACGGAACTGGTGATGTCTCCTTAAAAATTGTAGACGAATTGCGGGTTAAAGAGGGTGGTTCATACAACTTGAGTTTTCAGTCCTCTCCTACTCGTTATTCAGTTGAAGATGCGCAAATCATAACGAAAACGCTCAAAGCGATTGGTGGAAAAACCTCATCTTTAGGCTTTCAAAATATTAAAGCAGAAACATTTGTACTTAAAACCTCGAATGGTGCAGTCTTAAGCGCCTCAACAGATTACCAATTAAACGCAGAAATAGGCAACGTATTAGTGCTTGGATCCGGTATCTCTGATGGAGATGAGTTGACTGCCACATTTAAGTACTATCCCGTTTTTCAGAGCCGATTGTTATCTAGCCAAGAGTCAAATCCCATTTTTGATGGACTTCACTTGTTCGTGGAAAATGACGTGTTGGAATTAGACGAGGATCAAACGGGCTGGTCTTCTGGTGGTAAATCTATTGAGTTCGCCGTAGAAATAGCAAAAGCTGGCCCTCGTAGAATTCCGCAACCGAGCAACTATGAGATTGTGTTTGACAACGCAAATATTTCGACTGGTTTTTCAAACAACCTCCCAATTCCTTTCACCGTTACCAACCTTACACAAGCGAACTCTCGCATTGATGTTTTTGTGACCGATTTGAATCGCGACGGTAAGTGGAATGTCAACGAAGCGATTATTTTCCTTGATATCGTCGATGGAATTTTGACTGCGAGTTGGCAGGTTTCTTTTTTAGATAACGGTTCCGTTCCAGGAACGGGCGACGTCTTCTATATAAAGACCAGCAAACCATTCTCCTCGACAGATTCCTTCAGTTTCGCCACGCTGGCTGCATCAACAGATTCAGAAAGGGCCAAAAACGAACTTCGGGACGTTTACGTAGTGCCTAATCCGTACGTGGGAACGAACGAATTGGAACCCAGAAATCCGGTTTCGAGGGCAGAACGAGGAGATCGAAGACTCTACTTCGCAAATGTGCCTCGAAAGTGCACCATTCGCATTTATAGTCTCGCTGGAGAATTGATAGATACCATCCATCATGATTCAACACTCGACGACGGGAAAGCATTTTGGGATTTGCGAACTAAAGACAACATGAACATCGCCTACGGACTCTACATATTCCAAGTGGAATCTGAAGAAGGATCTTTCATCGGTAAATTCGCGGTGATCAAATAATGTCAAATTCAAATCAATCCAGTCGGACTATGAGACGAATTACTGCCATTTTGTTGACTATTGCAATTTGGAGTCCAGTTCAAGCACAAAACCTTTCAGATGGTGGCGAAACCAAAACCATAACAAAAGTAGGGACCACCGCTGCTCAGTTTATGAAACTTGGTGTCGGAGCCAGGGCCATTGCTTTAGGCGGCACGTTTGTAGCTCAGGCCAATGATCTTTCTGCCCTGTATTGGAATCCCGCGGGCCTAAGTAATATTTCGGGAGGAGCTGTTCAGTTTTCGCACACTGAATACTTGGCCGAT
>CALFHN010000169.1 GCA_937876355.1 uncultured Bacteroidota bacterium
GGTTAACAATAAGGCGCAAATAAGTGTGGTACGCATTTGGATGAGGTGTCTAGCGGATTGAACTGATGAATCTGAAATGTAGGGTTTTCTGTCCAGTATTTTTTTGAGACCTGGCGCCACATACTGAGCTGGGCTCCTCGTTATTAAATTTCCAAAAAAACCATAATAAAAAGGAAACCGATGGCCAATAAGGATAACCGTAAGAGCAAGGGCACCATGAACTTAAGCCATTTATTATAGGGAATTCCAGACAACCCGAGCATGGCCATCAAAATCCCAGACGTAGGTATTACCGTATTTGACAACCCGTCTCCGCAGGTAAAAGCGAAGACGGCGACCTGTCGGGATAATCCCAAAACATCGGCCAAGGGTGCCATAATTGGCATGGTCACCGCGGCTTGACCCGACCCGGAGGGGATAAAAAAGTTTAGGAACGACTGGAAAAAGAACATGCCTGCTGCCGCCGCATACGTCGAAAAGTTTTGCAGCAAATTGGCAGCGTAAAAAACGATGGTATCGAGCACTTGGGCGTCATCGAGTACAACCTGGACGCCCCTGGCAAATCCGACGACAAGGGCGGCTACGACCATCTCTTCCATGCCCTTGGCCATGGCACTAGCAGCGTCGGTCAGCTTCATTCGCGAAATAGCGATCGCTACGAGTCCCATTAACAAAAATCCTCCTCCCATTTCGGCCATCCACCAGCCATACGTCTGAACCGCAAACAGAATAAAGCCAAAGATTCCAACACAAGACAACAGGATCCAGCGATGTTTGGAAGTAAAAGAGTCAATCTGAATATCGACATCACCCAAATCAAACGGGTCGTCGGGCATCACTGATGCTTTTCTATCTGCTTTGACCCGGGCCCCGTAACGCAGTACATAGGTTAGGACCACCGCAAGCGCACAAACTAGGAAAACGGCGCGAAACCCAAGAAGACTGTTTAGCGGAAGTTCGGCGATACCTTGAGCAATATTAACGGTAAAGGGATTGGTCGTCGACGCTGCAAAACCGGTCTCGGCGGCCACAAAAACCAGCGCGAGACCAAATACCCGGTCATACCCTAATTCTTTCGAGACAATTAAAAACAAGGGCACCAGCGGAATGAACTCTTCGCCCATCCCTAGTGTCGAACCTCCAATGGCGATGGCAGACATCAGCAAAATAATTAGGAGTGTACCAGAGTGCCGAAATCGGGTTAGCAATGAATGAACGCCGGAAACAATGGCTCCCGTTCGTTGAAGGATGCCAAATACACCCCCAACCACAAAAATGAAAAAGATAATGTCCGCTGCGGCTTCCATTCCGCGAGGGATTGCGCTCAAAAAGCCTTGTGCACTGACTGGAGATGCTGCACCCTCAACCGACTCAGAAAGCAACACACCGTTCCATGAATAGTGTTTTGCCGTTTCAGAATAACTATCTGGGACGATGACGTTCCGCTCAACGGTGCCCACTTGCATTGCTTGGCGCTCATAGGACCCGGACGGAATGACCCAGGTCAAAAGGCTGGCAAAAAGAATAACGCCTGTTAGGAGCGTAAAAACGTGGGGGACCTGAATTCGATCGAGAAACTTTTTGGACACGGTAGTTGGACTCCTGATTAAACACGGAGGCCAACATAAAAAATGAGTAGTCTATTCAGCAACGTGTACAAAATAGGCTCGTGGTTCGCCTACGACTCCGCTTAGCTTCATCGCGATCCGCAAGGCGTCCGATGACATGTAGCCCATTGACTTTTCGACATCGGTAATACCAAACATCATATGGACATCAGTTGAATCGTCGACTGGATGGGATACAAAAAGATCGACAACACCCGTTCTTTCGCGCGAACCGATGTGTCC
>CALFHN010000170.1 GCA_937876355.1 uncultured Bacteroidota bacterium
AGGAGACGTTTTACAGAGGAACAGATTGCATATGCATTGCGCCAATCGGAGTCAGAAAAGAGGCCGCGGGAAATAGGGAGTCTCACTGGGGAATTGCTCGCAATTGAAGAGGCCTAAGCGATAGCCCCCCGGTCTTTTTCATTTAGGTGGGGTGGGGGTAGCTCGGGAAGCAGTCCTTCGATCCGCGTATTCACTAAAATCATTGGATTACCCGTCTTAAATCGTCTAAATTGATGTGTTCACGAACATTAATCGGTTCATGTACGCACTCTGTGACTGTACACACTTTTGTACACACTCGACTCCCAAACACACTTCAAAACGCCATGTAGACAGGTAGCCTCAAAACTGCCCTAAAACAAAAAAGGCCCCTCCACAAACGTGAAAGGGCCTTATTCTAA
The DNA here is from genome assembly GCA_937876355.1 of uncultured Bacteroidota bacterium. Lineage (GTDB taxonomy): Bacteria > Bacteroidota > Rhodothermia > Rhodothermales > UBA10348 > UBA10348. Next base: position 402 of record CALFHN010000170.1, read on the forward strand.
AGTCAGCGTGGAGCTGACTGACATTTAATGTGTGGCGAGAGAGAGACTTGAACTCTCGACCTCCGGGTTATGAATCCGACGCTCTAACCAGCTGAGCTACCTCGCCAGAGGTTTTTTAGGTCTGAATCAGGCTTTTGTACCGAGAGCTGTACGGAGTCTGATTCACATGCCCTCAGTTGCAGGGCGGATCGAAGATACAGCGTATTCTTACTCCTATCAATGCGGAATGGATCCTGTGTTTCCGGTTCAGCAGGTTCTTCACGAGAACCCTTCGTTTCTTGTGGGATCAGTACGGTTTAAAAATAGTCTGAGTAGCATGGCATGGAATAATGTAATCGGACAAGAACGGGTTGTTCACACTCTCAACCGAGCGCTTTCGAGCGGGCGTGTCGCGCATGCGTATATCTTCCATGGCCCGGAAGGGGTAGGTAAACGTGCGGTAGCTTTCGGCCTGGCTCAGGCCCTGCAATGTTTACAACCAGCGGATGGCGCCGCTTGCGGCGCCTGTAACGCATGTCACAAGGCTCAAAAGGGGATACATCCGGATATCCACGTTCTGATGCCAACCACGACTGATCCTTCGCACAAGGACATTGCGGCGCGTTTGCAGGCGATGGCTGAAGATCCCTATGCAACCGTGGATTTTCGGCGTCGACCGTCTATGGAAGGAGGCAAGGCAACGAGTAATAAACAGGTGTTTTACTCCATAGATGAAAAGAAGGAGCCAACTCTACTTCGGCGGGCCATGAGAGCGATGAGTTTTCATCCAGTGGAAGGGAAGTACAGGGTCGTAATTGTCATTGATGCCGATATGATGCGAAAAGAAGCTGCGAATGCGTTCTTGAAACTATTGGAAGAACCTGGAGACAATACGGTGTTTGTATTGACGACAGATCGTGTGGATCATGTTTTACCCACTATTCTGTCCCGCTGCCAACAGATGAGGTTTGAGACCCTGGCCGCTGATGAAATTGCGGCTGCTTTGGTTCAGAGGGATTATGCTGACCCTAAAACGGCTGCAGTTTTGGCCCGTATGGCCGATGGATCGCTTAGCAGAGCCATTGAATTTGCGGCAAGTGACGAGTTGCCTCAAGTAAGAGAGCAAGTATTGGATTTCTTACGATTGAGTTACAAGGGACGGGGGGATTTTATTACTCCTATGGTCGACCAGATATCAGCCCAAGGCCGAGAGTACACCAAGTTTTTATTGGTTGTGGCGCTAGGAATAATTCGGGATTTAATGCTGATTTCGGATGCAGATAGTCCTGAAATGATCGTTAATGTTGACCAGAAAGAAGCGCTGACTAAGTTTGTTCACAACCTTAAAGATGCCCGTATTGCGGATATGATTGAGGCTATTGAACGAACAATTCCCTTGATAGAAAGAAATGTGAATACTCGATTGGCTTTAATCTCATTGTCCATCGTGCTAGGAAACGCGATGAAGGGCATCAGATCGGAAGGAATTGTTACCGAACTGGTTTAGATCAGCTGCGACTATCCCGGTCATCGGCATGATCGATATCATCCATTCTGCCTAGGTTTTCTAGAATATCATCGACATGGGAGCGATGAAGGGCAAGAATGGCTCCGTGTGGGATGATTAAATAAGATTTGCCTTCGAATTCGATTTCAATGGCTTCTTTTCGTAAAAAAAACGCGTGGTCTCCTGGGCGAGCTTGAAGCGGGAGATATCGGATTGCCTCTTTGATTTGGGACCACATTTCGCCTTCGCTGAATTCCGGGTTCGGAGTCACGTAACCGGGACCGATGCTGACTACTCGTCCGCTTTGCACTTTTTCTTTTTCAGCGACGGACGCGGGCAACACAAGTCCTGTCTTCGTTTTGCGCTCGCCATCCTCAACGGAGACCAAAACGCGGTCTCCAACCATGATCAGTTCTCCCATAACCCAATTCCCTTTTCTAACTCAAGCGTCTGTGGACCTGTGTCCGTGTCCAATTGTAATTACATCATTCAATGCCGCGAGGCAACGAGATATTCCACTCGCACGGTTGTAAAAAGCCGCCCGCTTTAATGTATTTGTCTTCCAAAGCAACACTCTCTCCTCGTCTTGGACGACCTGAGACAAGAAGTGTTCAAGTTTATCGGGGGCATTCCAGCCCATGCAATAGCCGAGATCATGATGGGTTATTTCTTGTCCTAGTGGCCCGTCGACATCACAAATCGCAAATATTGGCGTTCCTGAGCTGATGCATGGAATTAATTTAGAGGGGATAAAGGAGTTTCCAGCACCGGACTTTTCTGTAATGACGTAAAAGTCTGCATTTTCCAAGGCCCGCGCCAAACCCGCTTCATCGCTGAGGTCAAGAAGTTCAAACCGCGGATCAGACACGCTGGTATGCCACTTTTTGAGCTCTGATAGCCGTGCACCCGCTGCCTGAATCCGAAGAACAAACGCCGATTTAGACTCGTGCAGCTTTTTACAAAATTCCAGCAGGTCCTGTTTGCCTCCAACATTTCCCGAGTATAATAATTGAAGTGGCCGCAGGATGGTATCAACGTTGGTTTTTGGTTCGCCGAGTGGCGCTTGTTCAAAGCGACGGGCTTTAAGCGTATCTATTTCGACTGAAAGGGAGGCGTGGAGCCAATTTGGAATCAAATGAACCGTCTTCGGTGCGCCTTTGATAGATTGTAACGTGCTTACCATCGGTTCGGAGATGGAACTCCAGTAGTGGCACCGTCTAAACAGCCCGTTTTGAATTCGTTCTAGGATGGACGTCCCGAAGATTTTGCCCGCGATACCCCCGGCAGAAGCTGCCTGTGCAGAAAGATCTTGGACGTTTAGCCAGACGGGAATTCCCGTAAATGCGGATACCAGGGCAGCGTAACCGACCGAACCGATTAACGGGGAAAAGACCAGAATGGCATCGAAATCTTTGCGCCGCGGAATACGTCTGGCCAGAGAGAGGAAAAACGAAGCTTCATAAATCAGGCGCTGGGCAAGGCTATTCGGATTTGAAGGGATATAAATACCGTGGCGTTCTACGGAGTAGCCGTCAGACTTTTGTGTAGAAATACGAATACCATTTTTCCCTGATACATCAGCCCACTGCGGGTAATACGGATAGGCACATTTGACAAATACCTCACATCCACTCTCGCGGAGTCCATCACATAAATCTGCAAATAATACTCCTCCCCCAAGATCTGGTCGAAAAACATTTACAACAATTAGTATGCGAGGTGGTGAACTATTCACGTATAAATCTATGCACTAAAAAGGGGGTACAATCTGGGCAAAACAAAAAAGCACAGTCGACGCGCGACTGTGCCAATAATCTAGCTAAATAACTTGACGTGCAAGTTATAATTTTAGCGATCAAATCAACAATAAATACTGCTTATAAAAGCTGAAATACAATTAGAACGATAAGGCCGACTAGGCCAGCGCCATAGGTCATCGCTTTAATCGCGCGGTCGACTGGATTCCGCATGGGTGTGTGGCTGTTGGAATTCAGGAAGGAATAAATCTTCCATTGTGCATTCGGAAGAAGTAATTCCTTGTAGGTAGGTGAATTATTTCGAATATAAGCACACATATATAACGTAGCAACTTGTAGGTATATTTGTGCAAAATAAAGTACAAATATGCACCGAATGATGTAAAAAAGGCGATATCAGTTCACTGATATCGCCTTTAATGACACAAAAGGGGGGTGTTAATGCTTCAGGAGAAGGTTATAAAACAGAAATAAGTGTGTAAACAGTGGTGCTGATTACCACTCGTTTTCATCCTTTGACGCGGTCATGTCGACTGGAACCGGGTAGTTATTTGAGAAGCAGGCATCACAATATCCATGCTTTCCTTCGTTAGCGGCATGCACTGCGCTGTGCAGTCCCTCGACAGATAGATAGCCTAATGAGTCCACCCCTAGCCATTCTTTCATTCGCTCTATGTCCCCGTCAAATTGGTTGTAGAACAACTCTGCGTGACTTGGGAAGTCCATTCCGTAAAAACAGGGGCTTATCACGGGTGGGGATGCCACTCTAAAGTGTACTTCCTTCGCACCGGCGTTGCGAACCATTTGAACCAATTGTTTGGCCGTGGTACCGCGAACAATGGAGTCGTCTACCATTACCACAACGCGGTCCTTAATGACGCCGCCTACTGTATTAAACTTGCTCCGAACGCGCTGCTCACGCACTTCTTGACCGGGAGAAATAAATGTCCGTCCGACGTAGTGATTTCGAATAAGTCCAATTTCATACCGGCACGGTTGTCCGAGTTTTCTGCACTCAGAAACATATCCCAATGTTGCCGTATTGCTTGAATCCGGGACGCTTATTACAATAGGTTTTGGATCGCCTTCGGGGACGCTTGGAACCGGTGCGTCGTAGGCAAGCTGCTTGCCCATTTTTCGACGAACTTTGTCCACCATCTCGCCGAAAATCTTGGAGTCTGGGCGGGAAAAGTACACGTATTCAAAAACGCATTGGCTAATGCCATTATTCTGCGCCAAAGAATAGGACTCAAACTTTCCGCTATCAATTCCTTCTTGATTGATGACGATCATTTCTCCAGGTTCAACATCCCGAACGTACGTCGCTCCGATCAAATCGAAGGCACACGTTTCACTTGCAACACAATAGGTATCCGACTTGCCAGGGCGGGAGAGCTTGCCGATAGCGAGGGGTTTGAATCCATTAGGATCGCGGAGAGCGATTAGCGAGGTATCCGTCAGAATAACGAGGGAAAATGCCCCCTCTAACTGAGATACGGCATCACTAATTTTGTCAACTTGTTTACGGCGTGTGCTTTGTGCAATGAGGTGGAGGATGAGTTCAGAGTCAGCTGTGCTTTGAAAAAGTGTCCCCCTTTCAATGAAGCTGCGGCGTATTTCTTTCGCATTCGAAATATTGCCGTTGTGGCCAAGTGCAAGATTCCCATCCCGATAATGCACTAAAAAAGGCTGAATATTCGCAACATTATCTGAAGCACCCGAAGTCGAATATCGATTATGCCCTATTCCCGCAGATCCCAATAATTTATTTTCAAAGATCGATTTGTCTTTGAAGACATCCAGCACAAGCCCATCACCCTTGTGCACGGGCATAATTCTTTTTCCCTTGACTTCGTCGAAAACCGATGTCACAATGCCGGCCGATTCCTGACCTCTATGCTGCAGTGCGTGTAGTCCTAAATAGATTTTGTGGGCCGCATTGTCAGAATTAAAAATTCCAAAAATGCCGCAAAAATCACGATGTTGACGCATACTTACGATGGGAGACAATCGAGTGAAAAATTATTTGAATGCACGCCCTTTGGTAAGGGTTTCGTGGAATTTTGGTACGGAGATGTATTCATCAAAAGATGAGATATCATTGAGGTTTCGGGTTGCATTCTCAATTATTAGCTGGCAGTATTGAGGTCTGCTCGCCTCCAGTTTGGAGTCGGGTTATTTTTACTTGAAGAATTCGGTGTCCTTCCACATTCGCCGCTTCGTAACGAATCCCGTCGTTTTCATAGGCGTCGCCCTGTTTCGGAATTTCTCGGGCTAAATGATAGAGAAAACCACCCAAGGTCTCAAAATCAAAGTCGGTCGTATCGACTTGAATTTGTAACTCATTAAATAGGTCGTCCAGATCAATTTTTGCGTCTATGAGGTACTCATTTTCTGACAACCGTTCAATCAATTCAACTTCTTCATCATCATGTTCATCTCTGATCTCCCCAACTATTTCTTCTAAAACGTCTTCCAGGGTTACTAGTCCTGCTGTACCGCCGTACTCATCTACCACTATGGCGATGTGCGTCCTTTTTTCTTGAAAATCTTTGAGCAAATCGTCCAACATTTTTCCCACTGGAACAAACATCGGCGGACGCGCCAATCGAGTCCAATCCAACTGCTTCTCGTCTGGATTCTCCGTCAGATGTCTTAATAAATCTTTGGCATATAAAACTCCCAAAATATTGTCTAGGTGCTCTACATAGAGCGGTAATCTGGAATGTCCCTGCTTTTTGATGATATCAACGGCATCAGCTACAGAAGCCCCAACATTTAAAGCGACCATATCCAGTCGGCTAATCATAATTTCTCGAACGCTGGTATCCCCGAAATCCACAATGGAATGGATGAGTGCTCGTTCTTCTTCTTCTATCGTACCATGTGCTTGACCAATCTCGGCCATCGTCTTCAAATCTTCGGCAGAAATTTTTTGAGCGATACGCTCAAACCTACCATGAAAAGCTTGCATTGATCGAGCCAACAATGCGGACAAGGGAAGTAACACTGTATGGAAAAACAGAATCATTCCGCTAATTCGTCTGGCGAATTTAATCGGATATCGGGTGGCAATAAGTTTTGGCGTGATTTCGCTTATCACCAATATGATGAACGTCAAAACGATGATCTCGATTAGGACAGTCGCGACGGGACTCCAATTATTTTGGGTAGAAAGTGAATGCGTAATTACTGCCGCCGTAATGGCTGCACCAACATTTACGACGGTGTTCATGATGAGGATACTCACCAGAAGTGCCCGTGGGCGTTTCAGCAGCTTCACAACCCGCTTGGACGCCGAGTCGTCAGCGATTTTCAGGAACTCTTTTTGAGTTGTATCGAGACCAAACAGGGCGACTTCGGAGCCTGAGAAGACTGCTGAAAGCAACAGCATGAAGATCAAAGCGAGCACGCCTAGAATGATTTGACCGGAAGCCAGATGTGTTTCCTGAAGAAGGGCGAAGATCAGGGGCGCGATGGCTAAAGGGGGTTGGTCAAGCACCAGGGAGAAGAGGTATGACCCTCTGAATATGAATAACGACGAACGTCAGGGCAAAATGTATCCAGTAGCAAAGATACACTAAAGATGTCATGATGGCGCGCGAACATCGCGCGCTATCATGACCGATCTTCAATATTTTTCAACCTTGAAAAATCACATTCCTAGAAATACTGTTGCGTCACAACGATGTAGACCAAAACGATTCCTACAGCGACTGGGCAGACGTATTTAATGAGAATGCCCAAACCCTTTGAACTGGGAAGTTTGTGTCCACTAGACTCGAGAGACTCCAAAGCAGCGGGGATGCCCCACTTCCAACCAACAAAGACGCAAAGCATTATTGCCCCGATACTTAGCGAATAGTTGCCCCAAATAATGTTATTAATAGAGAGGAAATCCATTCCTGTGCCCAGGAAATCAGTAAACATGGCGGCGCCGCCGCTGGAAAGGGCAGAGGGAACGGCCAAGACAAAGCATAAAGAACCCAAAAGCCAAGATGCCTTGTTTCGAGTCCATCCTTTTTCATCCACAAAATAAGCGACTACTACTTCTAGAAGTGATATTGTGGATGTTAACGCCGCAATGGAAAGCAAGGCGTAGAATGCGATGGCAAAAAGCTGACCGGCAGGCAAACTTCCAAAGATGGACGGAAGGACTACGAACACCAATCCGGGACCTGAATCTGGAGCAACTCCTACTGAAAACAGTGCTGGGAAAATAATTATCCCGGCCAATACGGCAATTAAGGTGTCGAATAGGGCTACGGCTATGCCCGCCTGAAATATATTTTCGGTTTTTGGAAAATACGACCCGTATGTAATCATAGCGCCCATTCCGAGAGAAAGACTAAATAAGGCTTGGCCTAAGGCACTCATTATTACGACGCCATTGATTTTTGAGAAATCAGGCTTAAACAGATACACCAAGCCATCCATCCCGCCCGGAAGTGTTACCGATCGAACTGCCAAAATGAGAAGGATCACAAGCAAAACTGGCATCAATATTTTTGTGGTCAGCTCGATTCCCCCAGACACCCCTTTTCTCACAACTAAAATGGTGAGGAGGATAAAAGCTCCGGTTAATATAATAGTGAGCGTTGGATCCCCAATTAGATGCTCAAATAAGGCCTGGCTTTCGGCTGCGGTCATCACGCCGCCGTAAATACCCGTTACTGCTCCATAAAGATAGGAGAGTGTCCATCCTGCCAAAACGGCGTAAAAAGCTAAAATTCCAAATCCAGTTGCAACTCCAAGACCACCCAAATAGGGCCAAAGCGAATCGGGTACGAGGGCTTTGAAAGCGCCGACTGGGTTTTTTTCCGTTTTTCGACCGATTGCCAACTCTGCCAAAATCACAGGAATACCAACTAACAAAACAAATCCTAAATAAAGGAGCACAAATGCCCCGCCACCATTCTCGCCAGCGGTGTATGGGAAGCGCCAAATATTACCTAATCCGATTGCAGATCCAGCAGCAGCCAAGATAAATGCTGTTTTTCCGCTCCATTGCCCGCGATTTGCACTAGCCATGTGATATCTAAGTTAAATGTCTGGGGGTAAAAAACTTTTTTATTCAGTCCGAAGGTGAACTAACTAGCCTCTAATGGAAGTCCATTCAATAGGCGGACGTAATTACCCAAGAAGTAGGGTCAAAAGCAAGCCAATATCATTTTAAATTCGGCCGAAATTCAATTTCAGCTCGAATAATAGATAGTTGGATGGTTTTCTACAACAAAGGGGCGCGGCGATGCAAGCATCGCCGCGCCCCAGGCAATCAAATTCAATGAAAAAGACGACCTAATCATCTTCCGTATTAAAACGGAAGATCATCGTCTGGTTCAAAAGTATAATCATCACTCTTGCTCTCAGCAGCCACTGCGGCTCGGGCCGGAGCCGGAGACGAAGTTTTATTCTGTGAGTAAGATCCATTGGACCCGCCTGAGCTTCCACCTGAATCGCGCCCACCAAGCATCATCATTTCTCTCACTTTGATTTCAGTGATGTACTTGGTAATTCCATCCTTGTCCTCATAAGAACGAGTTTGGAGAGAGCCCTCAAAATAGGCTTGAGATCCTTTTTTGAGGTACTCATTGCAAATTTCTGCAAGTCTACTCCATACTACAAGATTATGCCACTCGGTTTTGTCGACGGTTTCGCCGTTAGCATCTTTGTATGATTCGTTGGTTGCAAGTGTGAAATTGCAAACTGCTGTTCCGCTTCCTGTATAGCGCAATTCTGGGTCTTTACCCAAATTGCCTACCAAGGTTACCTTATTTACTCCACGTGCCATCTAACACCTCCTGAATATTTTTACATGAGCCCCTGGCGATTCTATTTGTGTCCACCGGCGAGCCGGCTTTTTCCCAATCAACGAATTAATTGGGTCGTACATTTACGGAAACCACCAGGAGATGCAAAGGGTGTGGTTGTTTTTAAACCCCCTGCCTAAAAGCGCACTCTTTTCATAGAGCCACAGGGGTACGGTTTGTAACTTTAATGCTACAAAGAAACCAAATTGGGCTGACAGCTATCTGTCATACTCTGACAAAAAAGCATTTCAATCCCCATTTTGACTTCCTCGCAATTTGTACGTTTCGAGGCCAAAAAGATCTTTCAAAAGATCTAAAAGTTTTCAACAAATCTCGTCGAAAACCAGAGAATACAAGTGACTGAAAAAATATTTGATCC
>CALFHN010000171.1 GCA_937876355.1 uncultured Bacteroidota bacterium
GGCTAACCACGCCAAAATCTTCAATACCGTTATCTGCCGCATTTTTTACTGCCCTGGGAAAAATAACAACACGGCTTAATATTTCTTACGAAGATCCATGCCCGCATACAATTTCTCGACTTCGGCGGTATACCCGTTGAACATGAATGTGTCCCGGCGAGTAAATTCGCCAAGACGCCTTTCTTTAGCCTGCGTCCATCTGGGATGGTCAACGTTTGGGTTCACATTGGCGTAAAAACCGTATTCGCGAGGGATCGCTTCACTCCACGTAGTTCGAGGTTGTTTTTCCGTAAAACGGATCTTTACGATGGATTTTCCGCCTTTAAAACCATATTTCCACGGAATGATCAGCCGAATAGGGGCGCCGTTCTGAGGAGGTAATATTTTGCCATAAACTCCTGTAACCATTAGAGTTAGAGGATTCATTGCTTCGTCTAATCGCAACGCTTCAATGTAGGGCCAATCTAAAACCGGGCTCAACTGACCTGGCATCCGCCGTGTATCGTGTAAGGTGGTAAATTCAACATAGTTGGCTTTGGACGTAGGCTTGAGTCGGGTTATCAAATCTTTTAGCGGAAAACCATTCCAAGGAACGACCATACTCCACCCCTCTACACAACGATGTCGGTATACTTTTTCTTGGGTAGTAAATCCATCAATCAATTCATTCAGATCCCAGATCTTAGGGTCCTCAACTTCGCCTTCTACCGACACCGTCCATGGGTCCGTTTTAAACCGGGCAGCATTGACCTTGGGCTCATCTTTAGCCGTCCCAAACTCGTAAAAATTATTGTAGCTCGTAACTACTTCGTACGGAGTCAACTTGTCTGGGTCGGCGAACAATGCTGCTTTTCCAGCCGCAAAGACCGACTTGGGCATCAAAGACCCGCCAATTGTTGCAACAGCACCAGCTTTTAGAAACTTCCGGCGATTGTTGTACAGCTTTTCATCCGTTATTTCGGATGATGGGATTTCTGAATTGAACTTAAATAGCATATTGTTTGGGCCCTGAGTTACCCTTATGAGAGCGAGTGCCTCCATTTAGGAGTGCCGCAGATTCGAGCGGGTGCCCCATAATTTTGTGTCTCAAAAAACAACCTGAAGGGTTTCGTGTTCCGAAGACCCAGATTGTTTCATAAACCGGCACAAATTTTTACCGTTGTGCCGACATTGAACTCGGGGAAGGCGGCATTTATTCTTTAATGGTGACCCCGTCTTTGATGTCTGCCGAAGGATAAAGAACCACTTCGTCCCCAGAAACTAGCCCCGTTTTAACCTCAATGAAGTCAGCGGATCGGATACCAAGTTCAATGAGCCTCTTTTCGACAACATTTGACACGACGGCGTACGCGAACCAAACGCCTTCTTCTTGAAAAACAGCAGTAATCGGCACCACAATCAAGTTTGAGGCTTCCAATACTGTTATAGCGGCTTCTACGCGATACCCAACACCCAATTGAGATGGGATCGAATCAAAATCCACTACGACGTTAACGCGCTGTTCCTCAACGCCCAGAGCTGAAATTTTGGTAAAAGCAGCTGGCTCAACTGTGCGTACAACACCGGATAGCGGCTCTCCTCCCCAGCCCGTGATAGCGACTGCGTTTCCAGGCACTATTTGCACCGCGTCTTCGGAGAGCACATCGATTACCAATTCTAACAGTCTCGTATTTCCAATTTCCATGATTGGAGATCCAGCAGAAATAACTAGTTCATTGCGTTCAAACAAACGTAATATTTTGCCGTCGGTTGGGGCAACGACAACTGTACCCAATTGAATTCGGTCTTTTTCGCCGTTCACCGCCATTGCTTCAGAAGCAACTAAGGATGCAGAGGCCGCTTTGTGATCCTCTAGCGCCGCTTCAAGTCCCTTTTCGGCAGATGATGCAGCCAAAATGGAGGATTCCAATTCCGCTTTTGCAACTACGCCATCCTCGAACAGGGCTCGATGCCTTTTTAGGGTTGCATTTAATTGTTCAGATACAGCGCGAGCGTCATCGACCATGACCTGCGCTTGGTTCACGCGAGCTGCCGCCGATCTTTGGTTTGTTCTAGATATTATCGCAGCTTGTTCGGAATCTGGCATCGGTAGTACACGAAAAAGTACAGTTCCTTTTTCGACGAGAGTGCCCACCTTCGAATCAAACCTCTCTAATTGACCTGAAACGGGCGAGGTAATGAGATATGAATCAACTAATCGCGATTGCCCCTCGCCCCGAATATGTACCGAAAGAGAAGACTCTTTGATGATAGCGGTTGAGGCGGTCACTCCTCGGCCATTCAACGTTAAAATGACGACCGCAGACACCAGCGCCACCGCGAGTAGGACGTAAATAATTCTTTTTCTGGTCCACATGGATTCAATCTCTTGTTTTTAAAACAGATATCAGGTCGTAATTATTAAGCCTTCGCCGCACGATCATGCTGCTTCCAATTGCCGCCAAAATCGTTATGAGCGCAGAAAACATATACGTTTCCCAATCCACCATAAACGGGAATCGATACGTTTCTGACGCGATTTGGGCGATAGATATCCTGGATAGCTCTTTCCCAATGTACCACCCAATAGGAATGGAGAATATGGTAATGACCGCCTGTTCACTGAAGAGCAAAACAGAGACTTCTTTTTTGGAAAACCCCAATACTCGAAGGCTCGCAAGTTCTCGTCCCCGTTCCGAGAGGGAAATTCGGGCACCATTATATATTACTGCGATGGAAATGATTGATGAGAAGCCGACGAGGAAAAAAATACCTACAAATAGACTCTCAGACATTTGTTTTTTAAAAAGGTCAAACCCACGACTAGGAGACGAAACGTTGGCGATCATTGGTATCGCCGATAACTTTTTAGCTACGTCTGCTTGAGCATCTCCCATCACCGCCAAATTGGCTCCTGTGATCAAGTGAGGACCGCCAACTAAATCGTGCAAGGTTTCAAGATGCATGTAGGCGTTTATCCCTAAAAAGTCATCTACAATGCTGACCACTCTAACATTTTCGATCCGCCTTGCGCCTTCCAACACTTCGACCTGCACCAGATCGCCCGCTTCAATCAGCAAATTATCCGCTAGGTATTTGCTAACAATTATACCACTAAGAGAAAGAGGCATAATACTTCCATCAGAATGTACAATCCGGTTAAGTTCATCCCCAACATTTCTGCCAGTAATAGCCATGTCACGTTTTAATGCCCCTTTTATAATCCTAATCGGGACCATACGGTTGAACTCTACGCGGTTTACACCATCCAATCTTCCTAGCTCGAACCTAACCCGTTCTGGAAGCGGCCTGTTGAATGAAACTGTTAAGTCTTCACGCTGAGCCACATTAAACTGGAGGTCCATCATATAATACATGCCATCAAACATGAAGAGGCCGATGACTAAAATTGCGACGGAAAAAGCTACTCCAATAGCCGAAAACAGGGTTTTTCCCGGTCGTCGCTCAATATTTCGTACCACCATTCTCGTGGCAGAAGGCAATTTCTTAAGCACAGCAAAGTGTTCTATTAGCCCTATGCTAAAGCGTGCGGGAGCTTGTGGTCTCATTGCTTCCGCGGGAGGCAAGGAGATAGCGGAGCGTACACCGCTAAGCGCCCCAACAGTGGCAGCTAGAAAACTAATCGAAATGGAAATAGCCAACAGTTGGGGGCTAAGTGAATACGCCAGATCCGGAAAGTCGAAGTAGTCTCGGTATACAGTAACCATCAAATCTCCAAGCCACACGCCACCAAAAATTCCGATTATAGCTCCCCCTATGACAGCCACATATGCAAATTTTAGATAGAACAACCCGACGTCGAGGTTGGTGTACCCAAATGCTTTCAGCACAGCAATCTCCTGGCGCTGGGTTGAAATCAATCTATTCAGAACGATATTCAGCAGAAATGCTACAATTGCCAAAAAAATGGCAGGAATCATAGTGCCCATCTGCTTATTCGAATTAAGCTCGCTTTCCAAAATCAGATTTGATATTTGCGTCGCCCTAGTGTAGCTACCTAAACCTCCATACGGTTTTAAAATCTGGTCCAATTCTGCTTGTACGTGCCGAATATCAGCGTTTGAGGCGATAATCAGGGCCACCTCATTAAACGCCCCTTCCATATTGAATGCCGCTCCCATAGCCTGTCGGCTCATCCATAATATCCCATATTGTTCATCGTCGGGAAAAAGAGAACCTGGAGGGACGGCGTAACTATGTTCTGGCGATATCGCAGTCGCAATGATTTCGAGGTAACGCAGACGCCCGTTAATAATTGCTTTTAAGGTATCCCCCTCCGAAAACGAATTGGCCAATGCAAATTTTTCACTGACCATAACCTGATTTCGATCATTCTCGGATACCCAGCGTCCTGATCGAAGATGAAGGGCACCAAGCATTTCGGAGGGCGGTGCCGCAGAATAGAATCGACCAACCGCAGGCGTAACTTGGTTTTCCAAATCAAGAGTTGAGGCAAAAGTAACTCGAGTATCAACGACAGATACGCCTTCAATTTGTTGGATAAGTGATCGAACTGATTCCGGCGCCCGTTCTAGATTCGCCCAAACATCTGGGAATCTGGAAGTTTGGTAATATGATTCCCGTGCTTCATAAAGGGATTCGTACGTTCCCCGCATCGTCAAGACCGTCATAATCGCGGTTGCCGTCACCGCAGCAATCGAAATCATTTGCCCTCGGTGATGCCATAAGTCCCGAAACAATTTTTTCGAGATGGCCCTCATGCAAATTTACCAGACAATGTCATCGAGAGACGATTTATGTTCATTTCGAATGTTTTCGATGATGCGCCCGCTGCTCATTTGAACGACTCGGTCACCAATAGCAGAAATGGCGGCATTGTGGGTGATAATCGCGACCGCCGTCCCCACTTCTTGATTTACCTTTTGCAACGCCTTGAGTACCACAATTCCCGTTTCCACATCCAGCGCGCCCGTCGGCTCATCACAAAGCAATACGTTGGGACGTTTGGCAACAGCCCTAGCAATGGCCACGCGTTGTTGCTCGCCACCAGATAGTTGTGAAGGAAAGTGGTTAAGGCGCTCTCCCAGTTCAACCAATTCAAGAGCCTCTTCAGGTCGCATTGGGGAGTCTGCAATTTCAGTTACAAGGGCAACATTTTCGAGAGCAGTGAGGCTTGGAATCAAATTATAGAACTGGAAAACAAATCCAACATGTTTCCGACGATACTGGGTTAACTCTTTTTCATCCGAGTGGGAAAGCAACACATTCTGATATTTAACCACGCCAGATGTTGGAGTATCCAATCCACCCAGAATATTTAAAAGGGTACTTTTGCCACTACCTGAGGCGCCCAGCAAGACCAACATCTCTCCCGCAAACAGGTCAAAATCAACATCTTTTAAAGCAACAACATCGACTTCTCCCATATGGTAAATCTTATTTAAACCACGGGCTTCAAATATCTGCATTTGAAGAGTCCCTTCTAGAGGGCTAGATATGCCGTCCGAAAATGATTCAACCATTATGGAGTAGATTCAATGGGAAATCTGTTAGCTTTGGTACGAAAGTAGCTTCTGAATGTTTGATTTTAATTCAGATGGAACGTCCCTTGGTGCCTATTCATATGAACCCCACAGAGAACATCGGTGCCGCCACCCTATTTTGCGGACCTTCAAGTATACGAGTAGAAAAGACATGGATCTTACAGGAACCTCTTTAATCGGTTTTTCGGCAGGAAGCAACATCAGCACCCCGTTCCACAGTTTGAATCCAGCAACTGGAGTAGAATTACCAGAGGAGTTTTACCCCGCTTCTTCGGACGATATTGATCGGGCGGCCAAACTTGCAAAAAATGCCTTCCGCACGTACAGCAAAACGTCTGGAGCCGATCGCGCGCGCTTCCTACGCACCATCGCCAAAGAGATAGAGTCTGCGCGCGCTGAAATTGTAATCAGAATGCCGCTAGAAACCGCGCTTCCTGAAGGTCGCGCGAATGGGGAGTTAGGACGAACCATCGGCCAACTGAACATGTTTGCCGATTTGGTTGAAGCAGGAAATTGGGTTGACGCTAGACTAGATTCTGCGCTTCCCGACCGAGCACCTGCTCCAAAACCTGATATCAGGTCGATGCAGGTTCCTGTCGGACCCGTTGCCGTATTCGGTGCCTCCAATTTTCCCCTAGCATTTTCTGTAGCAGGAGGAGACACAGCTTCCGCTTTGGCTGCAGGATGCCCAGTCGTTTGTGTGGCTCATTATGCCCATCCTGGGGTGAGTGAAATCGTTGGGAAAGCTGTCATCCGAGCCGCGAAAGCTTGTAATATGCCTGATGGTGTTTTTTCCCTTTTGCAAGGAACAGGACAAGAAGTGGGCGTACCGCTAGTATCGCATCCAGCTATAAAGGCTGTCGGATTCACAGGGTCCCGTTTCGGAGGGCTGGCGCTAGCAAAAGTAGCCGCGGCTAGAAAAGAACCTATCCCCGTGTTTGCGGAAATGAGTTCCATAAATCCAGTGGTCGTGTTACCTGGAGCATTGGCGGCGCGAGGCAGCGCCATTGCTGGCGGCTTGGCCGGCTCTGTGACCATGGGTGTCGGTCAATTCTGTACGAATCCAGGCTTAGTCCTACTCCCAGAAGGAGCGGAAGCGGATACGTTTATGGCCTCTTTTGCTGGTCAGATGGATGAAACCAAAGGAGGAACCGCTCTGCATGCAGGAATAGCGAGTGCATATAAGGCTTCGACGGCGTCAAAACGAGCACACAGCTCGATTTCTACGCTCGTTGGTACTGACTCAGAATCCCCTGCTGGAGTTGCTCCATACATTTTCAGGACCACAGCTACTTCACTACTCATTGATGAATCATTGACTAGTGAAACATTTGGCCCTTCCACAATGCTGGTCACCTACGCTTCCAACAATGAATTGATAGAGGTTATTGAAGGATTGGAAGGCCAGTTGACCGGCACCATTCAATACGATCCGAGTGATTTACCTATTAGCCCTGATTTGATTTCTGCTCTTCAGGCGCGAGTCGGACGAATTCTGTTGAATGGATTTCCAACCGGAGTGGAAGTTTGCCATTCCATGGTTCATGGGGGTCCGTTTCCCGCCACATCCGATGGCCGTTCGACGTCCGTCGGCACAGGCGCTATCTATCGTTTTACAAGATCCTTGTGCTTTCAGGACATGGTCGCGGGTGGTCTGCCTGCCGAATTGAAGGATGGGAATCCATTAGGCATTTGGCGAACCGTCAATGGCCAACTAACCAAAAACAATTAGCTCAATCCGTTTGGTAAATTGCATTGCCTGACATTTGGACCATTGATCTTTCGTTGTGGGAATGGGCGTTATTCGTAGTTGCGGGTATCGTTACGGGTATAATTAACACATTGGCTGGCAGTGGGTCCCTTATCACGCTGCCCATTTTTATGTTCGTTTGTGGCCTCCCCGCGCCGATTGCTAACGGCACAAACCGGATTGGGGTGTTGTTGCAAAGTGGAGTTGGCGTCGCCACTTATCTAAAATCTGGCAAAACAGTTTTTGACGGTGCGGTATGGCTTGTCGTCCCGGCAATAGCAGGGGCAATTCTCGGCTCTATCGTTGCGGTTGAGCTCGACGATCAGACCATGAAAATGGTCATCGGGGGTCTACTGATATTCATGCTGGTCGTGCTCGTCGTGAAGCCGAGCCGGTGGATCCATGAAATGCCAGTGGAAGTCGGAAGAAATCGTCACCCTTTGACCCTAGCAGCCTTTTTTGCAATTGGATTTTACGGCGGTTTTATTCAAGCGGGAGTCGGTATTTTCATCTTAGCTGGACTGGTTCTAATTAGCAGGTACAGCTTGAGCAAAGGAAATGGAATTAAACTTCTGATCGTGTTTCTATTCAGTATTCCGACGCTTGGAATATTTCTTTGGCATGGCCAGGTTCATGTTGGTTACGGATTGGCAATGGCTGTTTTTCAGTCGATTGGGGCATGGCTTGGGGTCAGGTGGGTTGTAAATTTTAAAAATGCTGACATTTGGATCCACAGACTTCTTATTTTAATCGTTGCAGCAGCCGCTGTTAAGTTCATTTTTTAGACTTTCCAAATAAGGAGGCTCTTGCCCTAATCGGCATGCCTCTTACGCGAACGCCAGATAAATCGAGTAAACATGGAAATGAAAGCAGTACTTTTTGGTTGTGTTTTGACCATCGCCATTCTTTTTAGCGGTTGTGGGACGTCCGATCCCTTGTGGAAACCCTCGTTTGCAACCCTGGCGATGCATGCTCCAGATTCATTCGATGTGGCTATGGAAACCAGCAGCGGAACGATAGACTTCAGGCTTGTCCGTCAATGGTCCCCACTTGGCGTAGACCGTGCGTTTTATTTGTTCAAACACAATTTTTACGAAGGGACTCGTTTTTATCGCGTCATCGACGATTTTGTTGCCCAATTCGGTGGCAGCGGCGATGCAAGGCTCGATTCTCTTTGGCGGTCTCTTTCTATCAGAGATGAGCCCGTTGTGGCCCAAAATAGAAAAGGTACTATTTCCTTCGCCCGAGGTGGAGCCAGATCAAGATCCATGACGATGTACATCAACCTCCAAGACAATTTGCGCCTCGACTCATTGGATTCAGATCAAGTCGTCGGTTACCCACCATTTGGGCGCGTCGTCAATGGCTGGGATGTGGTTGAGAACTTGTATAGCGCCTATGGGGCTGCTCCTATGAGAACGGACCTGAGTACAGAAACTTTTTTGCGCGACTTTCCTCAATTGGATTCCATCCGGTCGACCGTTATCACCAGAATGTGGTAAGCATCCCCTAGGCGGAGCGCCATGGCTGCATTGGAGTGTCCGTACTTGGTGGAGCTTGCGGAGCAAGTCCTTTTGCTCCGTCGATAAAGAGCTGCAAATGCGGGAACGGTATTTCTATATTTGCCGCTTTTAAGGCCACAAATACCTTTTCAGTGTATTCCGCTCGAAGAGGAATTTCCAACACCGATTCTGTGATATAAAATCGTAGAATCATATCTACGCTGGAATCGCCTAGGCCGTTCACTATCACTTTTGCAGGGTAATCTGTCGAAATTCGAGGGTCGGACTGAACCAAGGCCAAGACCACGGATCTAGCCGCGGACGTGGACTCCTTGTAGGCAATTCCGAAAAAGACTTCGACCCTTAAAACACCTGTCATAGAGTGATTTATCAATTTTTGATTGATCATAAGCATGTTGGGCATGACCATGACCTCGTTGTTCTGAGTCCGTAGCCTGGTAGATCGTAAAGTGATTTCGTCGACTGTTCCATATGTTCCATCGACGTCAATTTGATCACCAACCTTAAATGGGCTGTCTATCAAAATGGTGATGCCGGAAAAAAAGTTTTCAAGGCTGTCTTTAGCCGCAAAACTGATAGCAAGACCAACAATGGAAAGTCCCGCAAGAAACGCAGTTACATCAATACCAAACTGGGCTAGCACCATAACCAAAATAAAAACCCATGCTACTATGGAGAGCGTTTTTAACAAAAGGCTTTCCAAGCCTGCATCAATTTTTTTCGACGCTCGAATAATCCTTACCAAAACCGATCGCAAAAACCGGTACACAGAGTAAACAACCACAAATAGGAGGACGGCTTTGATTAGGTCCGGCAGTACATTGACTAAAAATTCGCCCCAGAGACCACTTATTTGGCCTGGGAGTGATCCAAAGTCAACGCCTGTGAGAGAATCAACGACGGCTCCCATCTCTCTACCAACTGCGCCCAGTGTACCCGTGCTGTCAACGGCTGCGCTTAAACTGTCTTGAGGGGTAGCGTCTTGAATAAGGTTCATGGCCATTAAATGTCTAAATAATCGCGTGTACGCGGCATATTGGGGCTTTCTTACTTAATTGATACGAA
>CALFHN010000172.1 GCA_937876355.1 uncultured Bacteroidota bacterium
TTCACCCATTTTCGTACAAATTCTCGATCATAGAGATCGTTTTGAATCATGTGATTGGCGATGGCCAGTAGCACCGTTTGTTCGGAGCCGGGCCATGTGGGAAGCCACGTATCAGATTTTGACGCCGTATTCGACAGCCTCGGGTCGAACGTAATGAGTTTCGCCCCATTCTGTTTGGCTTCCATGATCCGCTGGGCGTGCGGATTAAAATAGTGTCCTGTTTCCAAGTGGCTGGAAATCAACAGAATAACGTTGGCTTTCGCATGATCCGGACTTGGGCGGTCAAAACCGGCCCACAAATAATACCCAGCCCTTGCACCCGCAGAGCAAATATTCGTGTGCGAATTGTGTCCGTCTACGCCCCATGCCTCAATACACCGATTGGTGAATCCATCTTCGCCCGGACGTCCAACATGGTACATGATACCATCCAGCCGTTTCTTGCGCGACGCATTCATCTTCTCGCCGATCTCCAACAAGGCCTCATCCCACGAAATTCGTTTCCACTTGCCTTCGCCCCTTTTTCCAACACGTTTTAAGGGGTAAAGAATGCGTTCCGGATCATACACCTGATTGATCGTTGCCGGCCCCTTCGCACAATTCCGCCCGCGGCTCCCCGGATGTTTAGGGTTGCCTTCAAATTTTTTGATCTCGAGCGTGTCTCGATCCACATACGCTAGAAGACCGCAAGCGCTTTCACAATTGAAGCAGACCGTGGGTACTAAGGTGTAGTGCCTTGCTACTTTTTTAGGCCAGGCTTTTCCATCCCATTCAACCCAGTCGTCCCACATTTCTGTAGGCGGGTACTGACTCATTCGACCATCGGGATGGGTCACCGTGGTCATTTCAATTTTTGTAGGTTGCCTGTCTGGAGTAGAAAATTTAGGTAAACCAAACGGTTGCCCATCTCCGGAGGCTTCGGTGTGTTCTGGTTTGTTTGTAGACTTGGACATTTTAGCTATTTGGTATTTCCTGAGGGGCATTTACGAAGGCCCGTTCGAACAAGTAAAGTCCGAACAAAGCCAAGAGTCCAGCGACAATTCCCGGGGAGCCCGTGAACATTAAACCGAATGGAATCACGTGACCTAGGAGCGTACTTCCTATCCAAAATGAGCGAGCATAACGTCCTTTGACAATCATGTGAGCTGCTTTGGCTGCCGCCTCTGACGCATGCGACATTCCAAATTCGCCCATAAATGTAACGGCTAGGTCTATTCCCAGTGCGCCGATGAAGGAGGCCCTAACAACGGAAGAAATGTCCGTTCCGAGATCCAGGAACGTGCCAACCACCAGCAACATGGCGCTACCTGCCAATACGGCCTGAACAATGAGGTGAACCGGTAGAAGCGGGCTCTGCCAAAGATCGCGCCCTTCAGCCTGCCCGAATAAGAAGGCTGTATACACTGCCGTCCCAATGGCCAGAGGCAGTCCAACCCACATGATCGGAGTGCGAAAAGGAGCCACGTTCGATTCGGGTAACCATTCCATCCAGACGGACAATTCGCCTAGCCACCACAAGGCAACTAACCCACTAAAACCGATCAGGATAAAGGCGCCCCTGACCAGCCAGCTCCGCCACTGCGGCCGAGTGATGATTCGTAAAAACCGCTCAGGGCGCTCCAAATCAAAAACAAGCAAGGCAGTAGTAGCCGTTAAAAATAGGAGCGACAAAAACGACGAGGCCATAAATACATGATTGTTGACACCAATCAACCCAAATAAGAAGGCGGAGCCCAATATCATAAACAGCCCAGACGCAATACCTTTTGTTACCAGGTAGGCCGGAACCGGCCAATGCCACGGAACCTTGTGTTGGGCATTCCAAACAACTTGGGTCATTTGTTCAGCCATCCGGCCTTCGCCAATTTGGATAACCCCGCCACTGGGATCTCCTTGGGGTTCAGGCCTTCTGAGCGCCTGTCCCGATGCCGACTTTTTACCATATGCCGTTAATTCTTCAGGAGCCTTGCCCCCATGGCCGTCTCCTCCGTTTAGCGAAAGCACATCGGCCCACGCAAACGAATCGGGTGTTCGGTTTACTGCTGTCGGATGCATGGCAACGTCGTCTCCTCCGATGTAATACAGCTTAGGAGCGGTCCCTTGTTCAGGCTTCCTGACCGTGACCTTGTTTTTTGCTACAGCTTGCGCGATTTCGGTCGTAGGGTCGTCAAGGTCCCCCGCTAAAATTGCGTGTTCCGGACAAACAACAACACACGCCGGCTCCAATCCCAAGTCCACTTTATGGGCGCAGTAATGGCATTTTGCCGCCGTCCCGGAATCTGGATCGATATAAATGGCATCATATGGACACGCTTGCATGCATGCCTTGCAGCCAATACACACATCAGGATCAAATTCTACTATGCCGTCATCCCGTTGATACATCGCGGTTACCGGGCAAATCCTGACGCATGGTGGATTGGCACAGTGATTACACCGGGTCACCTGAAAATTACGCGTCACATTGGGATACAGTCCCGTCTCCACGCTCTTTACCCATGTACGCTGAACGCCAAGTGGAACCTCATTTTCGCTTTTGCACGCCGTCGAACACGCGTGGCATCCAATACAGGTATCATTATTGATTACAAAGCCGTAATTCATAAGCGTTCAACGTCAAAAATAAGCAATAAAAAAATCTGAAATCTCAACTTGTAATATCAAGTTGGATCATCAAAAGCGCAAT
>CALFHN010000173.1 GCA_937876355.1 uncultured Bacteroidota bacterium
AAAATTTACTGCTTCCTTCGACGTAATCTAATCACTCTTTTCATTTTTTTCGTCCTTATGGCTTATACGCGCGATACATCGGCTCAAGCTAACCTAAGCCCAGCCGAGCAACAGCTTGTTGCGTCCGTTGAATCTAAGGTTGAAGACGCAATTTCCTTTCTTGAGCGAATTGTAAACATCAATAGTGGCTCTATGAACTTCCCGGGCGTCCGCGCTGTTGGGGCTGCTTTTGCAGAAGAATTGGAGCCCCTGGGTTTTAAAACCTGGTGGGTTGATGGGGAAGCGTTTGGAAGAGCTGGTCATCTTTTTGCTTCACGCGGCAACTCGGGGCCTCATTTTCTTTTGATTGGCCATTTGGACACTGTTTTTGAACTCGACAGCTCGTTTCAAAAATTTACTCGACTGAGTGAATTCCGAGCGGAAGGGCCGGGAGTAATTGATATGAAAGGTGGAGACGTGGTTATGTTGGAAGTGGTGCGAGCGCTTCACACAGTCGGTGCTCTGGACCATATGACAGTCACAATAGCTTTGATAGGGGATGAGGAGTCTTCTGGCGATCCACTTGAAGTTGGCCGAGCATCTCTTGTCGAAGCCGCTGACAATGCCGATATCGCCTTAGCATTTGAACCTGGTGATGGGGATCCTCAAACGGCTGTTTTGGCGAGACGGGGATTTACAGGGTGGGAAGTACACGCCTCAGGCGTTCGCGGGCACTCATCTGCTGTTTTCTCAAAAGAAATGGGGTATGGATCTATTTATGAAGCAGCTCGAATCTTGACGGGATTTCAAGAAAAGCTAGTTGGACAAGATCTGTTGACATTCAATCCCGGATTAATTCTGGGAGGCACCACCGTCGAATTTGATGAGGAAAATGATCGGGGCAGTGCGGTTGGCAAGACAAATGTCATATCAGAAAAAACAATAGTAACTGGTGATCTAAGAACAATTTCGCCTGAGATCAGGGAGCAGGTTAAGACAAAAATGCGGGCGATTGTGGCGGATCATCTTCCAGGGACAGGGGCTGAAATAATATTTCGGGACAGTTATCCTCCCATGGGGATGACAGAGGGTAACGAACAACTTCTAGACATGCTGAGTCAGGCTAGTACAGATGCTGGATACCAACCTGTTAGAGCGGGTGACCCTGCCGACGCTGGCGCTGCCGATATCTCATTTGCCGCAGGTCGGGTTACCATGGCGCTAGACGGACTTGGAATGACAGGAGACGGCACGCACACGACCACGGAATGGGCCGATCTGAAAACGTTGCCCATGCAAACGATCCGAACAGCACTACTCATGCATCGAATAGCGGCCACCTGGGTAAAATAGATCCCGGCTATTCGGAGAAAACGCCCATGTGTTAAATGTATTAAATGTGTTAAATGGTCACTTTCATTTTGTAGTTGGGGTGTTGACCAGGGGCCGTCACGACATTCAAAACGTCAAATGAAAGTTCCAAATCAGGGATTCTGGGGCCGGTCTTGACCAATACTTCCACGGTGTGGTGGGCAGGAATAACCACAATGTCTGCTCTATCGTGAAAGCGATATATGGACGTGTTGCTTAGTGTAAACTCTGATTCAGACGTATTCTCAATTTGGACATGTAGGATGCTTGTGTCTCCCTGATACGCGGCCGACTTAATGGACAGGGACGCTTCGATCAAGGGCATTACATGTTCTTCTCGCCCAATCAGCGTGCTCTTGAACCAAGCTACAGTTCGACGAGCAACCAAGGCTTCTCTGATGCCTTCTTGGGTCCGCTCTTTTGCAAATACGATGGTTACAGGCCTATGGCCGCCTCCAGGAACATCGTACTGCCAATCGACCAAGCCATGAATGTCTGAAGTGCCGATAATGGTTAGGTTATGTGCAAGCGCAATTTCAAGCGCTTCGTCTGAGTAGGTAATATCATTTACCACCTCAATTCCTTGGACCTGCCCATTACCAATTAGGGTTAGGTTCATTTCTTCCAAACGAGCAACTCCATCTTTGCGCTGAGACGTCCAATTAGGATGATTCATAAATGTAAATCCGCCTTGTCGCTGTGCTTCGGCATATGCGTCGACCGCATTTTCGGTTACAAGAGGATTCGCATCTGTAATAAAAATGGTATTCGCATGGCCAAATGGAAGAGAGCGGGTAATTTCTGATCCCCTAATTACAATCAACTCACTTTTTGCGGCCGATGAAACAGCAAGGTCAAATGCCCGATTTCGATCGGGAAAGGGTATGTCGGCTTTGTGAGGTAAATACTCGAGATGTTCCGTGACGGCGATACAGTCTAGATTATCTTTTAATGCTTCTTGTACGCGGATATTTGGCCAGACGTCTCCGTCTGAAAACACGGAATGCATATGGAAATCGCAGGTAAGGCTGAAAAATCCATTTACATCTGGAAATTCAATGGCTCTGCTGGTGCCATGCGAATGCCCCTCTTGTGCAGAGGCCACCGTCGTTGAGGCCACAGTCGTGCCCAATATCAACGATGCCACCATTATGAATACTATCCTGAGATAGCGAAACAGCTTGAAATCGAGTGGAAAAGACAAAGGAGACCGGCCAATTTGATTGTTCGAAGTATTCATGATCAAGGGAGGTTTCAATTGGAGCATAAGGACGCGCGCCTGTGGACGTTCTAATGTCTGTTAAAAAGATCACAAGTGAAACAGCAGATGAATTATCATACTGTGATTCACCTTGTAAAAAAATGCCGATCAATCAAGCATTGCCTTTTTCCAATCCCGATACCCGACGACACAAAGTACTAGAAAAATGAAATACTGACCGGAAAATAAATACAGACCTTTCAGCGCATAAATAGAGATAGCTACAATATCAATAACAAACCAGTAAACCCAATTTTCCAATTTTTTTTGAGCCATAAACCATTGAGCAATCAAGCTCCCTACCGTGGTAAATGCATCTCCATATGGAAATGAGGCATTTGTGTTCTTGCTCATGGTGTAGCCCCAAAGAATGGTCCCGCCGGCCGTGACGACGATCCAAAATGTATTCCAGGCGAAGTTCATGGTTGTGATGGGAAGGACTTCACCTTCCACTGGCTTTTTTGACCAATGAATCCAGCCGTACACGTTCATCCCAAAGAAATAGACGTGTAATATCATGTCGGAATACAAAAAGGAGTCGAAAAACACGACTGCCGCAATTGCAACCGAAACTAATCCAATTGGCCAGCACCAAATATTTTGTTTGGTCACCAGATAGACGCTGAGAAGCCCCGTAACTGCAGCTAATGCTTCAAGGACAATCATCATGTAGCCGGCCTAGGATAATAACAGCGCCTCACCACCTGCGAAGCATCAATTGAGTTGGATGTTTTGCAAGGATTTTGGGGCCTTGTGACCTGCAAAAATAGAAAAATAGACCCAAAGAACGCCGGCAAAAAACAGGGTCTGCAAAAAAAGTACAATTCCCGTTCCTGAGAGGCTTCCACCGGCATTGTGAAATTCATACACCAAAAACTTGGTCTGATCCGACATGAAAAGAAATCCAAACAAGATGGTGGCGCTGTAGAGTGCCAATACAAATAATTGTAATCGGGCCACCCAATTCCAAAGCATGCCTGGCTGAATTAGGCCAATTCCAATGGGGAAGAGGATGGTTTGGAAATTCAGAAGGTCCA
>CALFHN010000174.1 GCA_937876355.1 uncultured Bacteroidota bacterium
GTGCGTCGTATTGAATATCCAATCTTTCAGGTGCCGACCAATCGTCGTCGTCCCACTGCGGAACCACGACGTCTCCAGAAACCATTTCCAATGACCGGTTCCGAAGCTCCCCAATGGTGGTTGACTCGTTATTTTGAATGTGTTCGTAGCGGATTTCCGTACTAGGAACATCCTCTAGCAGAGCTTGCATGGGGATTTTCCCATTGTCCAGCACAACCAATTCCTTGTTGGTAAAGGTCTGTCCGAGATACGATTTAATGGCTCGTTTACAGAGATCAGGCCTGTCTGCAGTAACCATTACGCAGGAAATAAGCGGTTTTGAAGGCATTAGCGGTCCCAATCGGTGGTCATGTGGTCGAAACATCCTAAGGAAAACATAAAGACGGACACGCTCAATTTACGCGAAAATCCAATGCGATATCCAAGACAGTCTGGAATCTGGTTTGGCTGAGCTAACCCCAGGCAAATGAGGCACTTAATCCGCCTTGGGTCATATGTTCGAAGGTAGAGTGTTGCTTTCAGTGCTTTGGTAACGGCTTAAAGAGTATGATGCATCGAATTTTATTTCTTTTTTTGGCAGTTGCCTTTTTAGGCGAACAGGCACCAGTTCAAGGGCGCCAGACTAGCATTTTGCTGGACGATTTTGAATCCTATGAGGATGGCGCTTTGCCTGTTAAATGGAAAGCGCAGCTCAACGGCAAGCTAGTTCCTCTTACAGAACAATTCACCCATAAAAACGAATCGTTTTATGTTAAAAAAGAAGGCGGAAAGCAATTTGTCAGGGCCTATTCAAAGGGTGAGGCGGTGCACATCGCGCTCCAAAACGGGGAAGATCTAGAATGGCGATTGAGCAAACATCCTGTGTTGTCATGGGACTGGCGAGCCAATACTCTGCCACTTGGAGGACGTGAAGACAAAGATGACCTGAACGATTCTGGTGCTGGGATTTACGTCATGTTTTCGATGGAAGGCATCATTATAAGTCGACCCAAAGCGATCAAATATGTGTATAGCTCTACGTTACCCGAGGGCACAGTCGTGACGTACGGTAAACTCAAAGTGATTGTGGTTTCGAGTAACCTGGATGGCATCGGAATGTGGAAAACCATAACTCGAGACGTGGCCGCCGACTACAAAGAGGTCTTTGGCGGAAACCCTCCGGACAGACCCATGATTATTCGGTTGTGGTCTGATTCTGACAACACCAAATCTGAAGCCAGCTCCGATTTTGACAATATCCAGTTGTTACGAAGATTCTAGGCTGGGAAGCGACTACAAACCGAGAAGGGGTTTCAAATATCGTCCGGTATGACTCGCATCTATGCTAGCCAGGTGTTCCGGTGTTCCTGCTGCGACAACAAATCCTCCGCGAACGCCACCTTCTGGCCCTAAATCAATGACGAAGTCAGATGCTTTAATTACGTCAATGTTATGTTCTATCACCATGATAGAATGCCCTCTTGCAACTAACGCATTGAAGGCCGCCAACAGCTTTTTGATGTCTTCAAAATGTAATCCAGTAGTGGGCTCATCAAAAATGTAAAGGGTCCGGTCCCGAGTTGCTTTTCCGAGGTGGGCGGCGAGTTTAATGCGCTGGGCTTCTCCCCCAGAAAGTGTGTTTGAGGGCTGACCAAGACTCAGGTACCCAAGACCGATATCGCATAACGTTTTAAGTTTTCGAGTAAGGCTTTTGTCCTCTGAAAAGAATTCTACCGCATCCTCCACGGTCATATCGAGCACTTGGTCAATACTTTTCCCTTGGTAGCGTATTTCGAGGACGTCTTGTTTGTATCGTTTTCCCTTGCAGGCTTCACACTCTAGAAATAAATCGGCTAAAAACTGCATTTCGATCCGAACCACACCTTCTCCTTGACACGTTTCGCAGCGGCCGCCAGGCACGTTGAACGAAAAATACCCAGGTTTGTAACCCCGAATTCGAGCCTGATACGTATCGGAAAAGAGCTGACGAATCGTATCGAATGCTTTAACATAAGTGGCAGGATTGGACCTTGGCGACCGACCAATCGGAGTCTGATCGATCATCTCGACCTGATCTACAAGCTGGTAACCACGAATTGAGGTATGTCGACCCACTTTAGTTTCTCCACTATGGGTACCTTTTAACTTAGCCAGACCCTGATAAAGTGTCTCGTGGACCAACGTGGATTTTCCTGAACCACTCACTCCGGTTATGCATGTGATCATTCCCAGAGGAAATGCAACGGTTAGGTTTTTCAAGTTGTGTTGACGAGCACCTTCCAAAACAATTTGGTCCCGTTCGTTGACCGAGCGTCTAGTAGCGGGGACTTCGATTTTCTTTTTTCCGCTTAGATAAGCACCAGTTAGTGAAGCCGGATCGTTCAGGATGTCCTCAAGTTTACCGCGTGCTACAATTTCTCCACCGTGCCGTCCAGCACCCGGTCCAATATCCAATATATAGTCCGCTCTCTTCATCATCTCCGCTTCGTGCTCAACAACCAAAACGGTGTTGCCAATATCTCTTAGATGTTCTAAAATCGAAATTAATCGGTCGGTGTCCCGAGGATGCAGTCCAATTGAAGGCTCGTCTAAAACATATAAGCTTCCAACCAACGACGAGCCGAGAGAGGTGGCCAGATGAATCCTCTGGCTTTCTCCTCCAGAAAGGGTTTGACTTAGCCGATCTAGGGTCAAATAGTCCAATCCTACATCAACCAAATAGGTGAGTCTGCGTCGAATTTCTTCAAGTATGCGTCCGGCAACAGACAATTCGTGTTCAGTCAATTCCAACTCTTCCACGAATTTAAGCGCTTCCGTTGTCGTCATTTCGCAAATTTCGCCGATATGACGGTGGGCAACTTTTACGTACAGTGCTTTTTTGCGTAATCTCGATCCTTCGCATTCATTACATCGAGAATACCCTCTGAACCGAGCATGAAAGATGCGGTAGTGCATCTTGTAGTTGTTTTTCTCTAGGTACCGGAAAAACTCATATATCCCGTCGTAATCGTCCCTTCCTTCCCATACAAGTGTTTTTGACGCTTCGTCAAGCTGGGAATAAGGAATATCAATATTGATTCGTTGGTCAGCGGCTACTCTGATCAATGCCCTGAAGTATGCAGCCCACGAATCACCACGGAAAGGTGCGATTGCTCCTTGGCGAATAGATAAGTCAGGGTTTGGGATGACTAAATCAGGGTCAATTCCCGCCGTTTTTCCAAATCCTTGACAAACGGGACACGCACCAACCGGAGAATTAAACGAAAATAGATGGGCGGTTGGCTCATCGAAGCGCAATCCGTCTCTTTCGAAAAATTGGCTGAAGGAAAGGTTGACACCCGTACCTGAAATAACGGCTGTACACCGTCCGCCGCCTTCTGAAAAAGCCTGCTCAACAGAGTCTGCCATGCGGGATTCCACGGCTATGTCATTTCGTCGAACTACTAACCTGTCGATCAATACGAGGAGTCGATCGCGCGAAACTCGGACGCTTTCTGGATTCGTTTCATTCAGGTCAATAACGGTCTCGGCAACGCCTTTTTCGCGCTGTTTTTCTGTGGGAAGTGACAATACTCTGAAAAAGCCCCGCTTCTGAAGAACAGCAAGTTCATCTTTGACGCTACTTTTTTGGTGGTTTGGAAAAGGGAAACACAGATAAAACCGAGTCCCTTCGTCCCATTGCCCCAAGAGTTCTTGAGCGGTAGAGCGCGGAGAATCCTTGGAAACCGGTTCTCCCGAAATAGGTGAATACGTCGTTCCAATTCGAGCATATAAAAGACGAAGATGGTCGTAAATCTCGGTTTGGGTAGATACGGTTGATCGAGGATTTTTGGAAACAGTTTTTTGTTCGATGGCGATGGCTGGAGCAAGTCCCGAAATAAAATCTACTTCCGGTTTATCCATACGCTCCAAAAACTGCCTCGCATACGAACTCAAGCTCTCTACGTATCGCCGTTGTCCCTCAGCATATATGGTGTCAAAAGCGAGGGAAGACTTCCCAGACCCGGACGGCCCAGTAAATACGACAAGCTTGCCCCTTGGAATGTCGACATCAACTCCCTTCAAATTGTGTTGCCGGGCTCCTCGGATGACGATGGAGCGATTCACGACCGGCTTGGGTAGGACTACCGGATTTGGCTGGGTTTTATGTTTGGGCTTCTTGCTCAATGGGCAGGCCGATGGCTGTTAGTCGCGGGCAGACAGATCGTGAAGGAGTTGGCAATTTGGGCGAATAAATCCAATAATCAAGACGAAAATGCTGGGGCAAACAACTCGAACGCACGAGGCCGAGATTGGATGCTTTTCTTGCCTAAGAAAATGTCTAAAAGCAAAGAGGAACAGGTATTGCCCGCCCACTGTAGGAAGGCACTTATCCGAGTCCCCAACCTGGGTTGCTCTAGCCTGATTGTTTTACCTCATGACGTTTTTAAATCCTCTCTTACTTCTCGGGTTAGCTGCAGCAGCCATTCCGCTGATCATTCATCTGTTCAATTTTCGCCGACCAAGGCGAATTGAATTCAGTTCTCTCGCGTTCCTTCATGAGCTCAAGAAGAGCACCATGCAAAGGGTTCGGATAAAACAGTGGTTGTTGCTCGCCTTGCGGACGTTGGCAATCGCTGCTCTTGCCCTCTCTTTTGCTCGGCCTACCTTAGAAGGTGCTATGGCTGGTTTATTTGGAAATCAAGGTCGCACCACAACCGCTTTAGTGTTTGACCATTCCACTTCGATGACCATGCGGGACGGATCGGGGGCGTATCTGGACCAAGCAAAACTCATCGCAACTGAACTTCTGGCTGATTTTGAATCGGGAGATGAGTTTATTTTGGTGCCGCAGCCTACGTTTTCGTCTTCGTCTTCGTCTTCATCTTCATCTTCGGTCGTGTCGTATCAGAACGCATCGGCAGCACGAGATGCAATTCAGGCGATGGAGCCTGAACAGGGTTCATCTTCGTTGGTACAGTCGATTCAGTTGGCAGCGAATGAATTAACAAAACAGGCCAATTTGAACCGGATACTGTACGTGGTGTCCGATTTTCAAACCAGCACATTTTCAGACTCAACCCAGCTAAATATTCCGGACGATGTACGTTTGATCTTCCTGCCCATTGGAACGGATGGACGGGGTAATCTGGCCGTTTCGGACGTTTCTGTTTTGAGTCAGATCATTTCTGAGGGGCAGCCCGTGAGAATAGAGGCGGGTTTTACGAATTTTGGTGCAGAAGATGCCAACGGCGTGGTAGCCTCTGTATTTATTGAGGATGTTCGGGTGGGTCAAGCAACACTCGATATTCCGGCAGGCACGAGCGCAAGTGCCTTTTTTGTTGTGACGCCGCGTCAAACGGGGTGGTTATCAGGGCGAATTGAAATAGAAGACAATCAATATCTCTATGACAACGTCAGGCGTTTTACGCTGCTTGTTCCAGAGGAGCGGCGTTTGTTGGTAGTCGGGGGAAACCGCGCTCCAAAAGGGTATCTACACCTAGGTCTTTCCGAAAACTTGACTACAAATTCAGTTCGTTTTAGAACAGACGAGATAGCAGAAACCGCATTATCCGGAGCTGCTCTTGGAACCTACGACTCCGTCGTATTAAATGGGGTTTCATCTCTTTCGACGGGTGAACAATCGGCTTTGGTCGCTTATGTCACTGGAGGTGGAGGTCTTCTCATCTTCCCCTCTAACGATTTCCCAGTCGAAGATTTTAACGGTTTATTTTCCGATTTAAACGCGGGAAAAGTGATCGCTTCTGCCATTGATTCTGATGACGGTCTCACGGTCGGAGTATTTGAATCGGTTGATACCGATCACGTTCTTTTCGAAGGGATGTTTGAGCTAGATGTGTCAGGAAAAGCACCTCAATTAGAACAGCCGGTCATTTATAAGTCAATAACCTACCGGCCAGGAGCCAACTCGGGGGCAGAACAAACCATTATTGGACTCTCAGGCGGCGCCCCCTTTCTTCAAGAAATACGCGCTGGACTAGGGTCTGTACTCCTATTTAGCGTCGAGGCTGGGGTTACATGGAGCGATTTCCCAGTTAGGGGTTTATTTTTACCTCTTTTGTACCGCTCATTGTACTATTTGTCGGCAAGCAGTTCGGTTTCGGGTGAAACTATGCAGGTTGAAGGATCCTTGCAATTGAGGCTGGCCGGCGTTTCAGGCAGCGAAACGATTATAATTAGAGATGAATCCGGTCTTGAAATGATTCCTGAACAACGAAGTGTCCAGGGCGCAAAAGTTGCAGAGTTGAGTAGTGCCTTTTTTATTCCTGGAGTTTATTCAGTTGTTGCAAACAATGAAGTACTACGCCGTGTGGTTGTTCACCCAAGTACTTTGGAGTCTGATTTAGCCCTGTTAGACCCAGAAGAGGCTGTTTCGCACATCGCTGAGACAAGTCAAACGGTTGCTACGGTAATGAATATCTCTTTGGTTGGCGGCTCGCAATTGGATGAACAATTGAAAGCAGCACGGACTGGGGTAGAGTTATGGAACGTCTTTTTAGGCCTGGCGTTGATATTTTTGGTGCTCGAAATGCTTGTCTCAAAGCATTGGAGACCAGAATCTGCACTGTAAAGCTGGATTGAATAATTCATTTCTGACAGCCGTACAGGGCAACTTGAAAATCCCCCACTTGGTCAACGTCTTACATACCATTCTGGTGCTGTCTTTTGTTGGAGTAACGTTGTTGCTTCTGGCAATGACGTTAGTACATCGCTTCAGAATTAGGGGCGTTCGCATGTCGTGGCAAGCGAGTTCTTGGCGTTCAATTCCGGTCTGGCCGACTCTTTTTATGGGATTGATAATCGTTTTTTTGGTGTATGCTCAAAACACCATCCCACCGGTACACCTGACCGTTTTCACAGGGTATTTTGTAGGCGGAATGGCGTGGTTTGTGGCCGTTGCCATGTCCTCTTCTGTGGTGGTGACGGAATACGGGATTATACCTGAGGCTGGCCGTACGAGCAATGCTGTGGGTTGGGGGCAAGTTTCAGATTATTTTGAAGTCGAAGATGGTAAGCGAGTTCACTTCGCTTTTATGTACCAAGATTATCTAGGCGAACGAAAACGACTGGATTTATTCGTTCCAGTTCAAGAAGTGGATCGATTCCGCGGAATGGTTCGGTCCAAACTAGATGTTCCTCTTGACCTTCCTGCACAACGAGTAACAAGTCGCGAAGCGCTTGAAAATTGACAATAAACGTGGCGGATCGGTTGATACGTTCCAAGTCCACAACGCTCTTGCGAAAGTAGAACGAGAAAAAGCCGTACTAATTGGCGTGGTAAAGCAAGGAGAATCTAGACTTGATGTCGAGGATTCCCTTCTAGAACTGGCGCTCTTAGCCGATACGGCCGGGGCCCAAGTTGTAACCGAGTTGATTGCTTCGGTACAACGTATCCATGTTGCGACGTATGTGGGCAAGGGTAAAGTGGAAGAAATTGCCGAACTTTCTACCGAAGTAGAGGCAGATTTAATCATTTTCGACGACGACCTGAGTCCTATTCAACTTCGGAACTTAGAGCGCGAAATTGAATGCAAATTGGTAGATAGGTCGTCTCTGATCTTAGATATATTTGCACGACACGCTCGGAGTGCAACGGCCAAGACCCAAGTAGAGCTAGCTCAGTTAGAATACTTCAGAACGCGACTTACCCGACACTGGACCCACTTGTCTCGTCAGAAGGGGGGTATCGGCATGCGAGGTCCTGGAGAAACGCAGATCGAAACAGATCGGCGAATGATCGGGCTGCGAATCGCGTTACTTAAAGAACGATTAGACAAAATTTCCCGTCAAAAGATTACTCAAAAAAAGGGCCGCTCCGAATTTACAAGGATCTCTTTGGTTGGGTATACCAATGCAGGCAAGTCGACGCTGATGAATGAACTGGCAGATGCCGGGGTATTGACAGAAAATCGACTTTTTGCAACCCTAGATTCCACGACGCGCCTAACGAATCTCGCAGCCAATAAGCAGATATTGCTATCCGACACCGTAGGATTTATTCGGAAACTGCCCCATAGGCTGATTGAAAGTTTTAAGACCACGCTTGATGAAGTACGCGAAGCCGATGTTTTGTTGCACGTAGTAGATGCTTCACATCGCCGTTTTCATGAACAAATGTTGATAGTAAATGAGACGCTGGTGGAAATTGGTGCCGAAAATAAGCCCACTTTGCTGGTGTTTAATAAAATTGATGCAATTGAAGATCCGTTGGATGTAGTGGCACTGAAGGAGGAGTATCCCGACGCTGCTTTTGTTTCTGCGCTGAGAGGAATCGGATTGACAGAAGTAAAAACGAGTCTGCTAGATGTTATCGAGTCAGATTATGTCGAATGGGATGTGATTATTCCAGTGACAGATCAGAAGGCGGTTGCTCATATTAGGAAAGTAGGAGAGATTCTGTCGGAAGACTATGCTTATGCGCGCACAACGTATGAGGACGATATCAAGGCAGTTGTGCAACTTCGATTTCGGGCTGCTCCTAAATTTTCAGAAGACCTTGAGCCTTTGTTGGCTCGCCATCGAGACTTATTGTTAATAGAGGATCCAGCCAAGGGTTGATTGCCAGGAAGTGAGCAAAACTGGCACGGAGATTGCAGGATAAAAACAAAACACTTAGGAACAGATTTCGTACATATATTGACAACATGACAGTACATGAACTCATAAGTCCTACTACACCGCCGCTGAATCCAAGCGATTCGGTGGAGTATGCCTTGGATTTACTTATGGAAAACCACGTGCGTCATTTGCCGGTGGTTTCCGATGGTCGGGTTCTTTTGGGAGTTGTTTCTGAAGAACAATTGTTGGATGCGGCAATCGCGGACATTCAAATTTTGGATTTATTGGGAGCCGAACCAGTTAAAATCGAGGCGAATACCCACGTCTTTAATGCAACCAAAGTACTCATCGATCATGATCTGACCACTCTTCCCATCGTCAATGACAATGGAGATTATCTTGGTTTGGTTCGCAAGCACGATTTATTTGACCGGTTTGCTCGCATGTTGGCAACACAGGAATCTGGTGCCATTGTCTCGATTGAGGCAAATGAAAGAGACGTCGTTTTGAGTCAAATAATCCATCTGATAGAACAAAATGATGGCCGGGTCTTATCCGTTTCTACTGAGAAAAGAGACGAAGTGGAGGGTACCATTGGCATTACCATTAAGGTCAATGTGAAAGACGGCACTCGCATTAGGCACCTGTTGGAACACCACGGATATAAGGTTGAGTCGGCATTTGGAGAAGATGACGACCCGGACGAAATGCTGGATCGAGTGCAGGAGTTTCTTCGATATTTGGAAGCCTAAGCCTAGCCTTCTCTCCGTTGCGATCTGTCAGTGACATTGAATCTGATTCGCGGTTCTTCTAAGGATTTTATACCTCCTGGCGTTCGAAATGGCGTCCTTTGCCCATGAACCCAGTCCTCTTTCGGGAGTACAAAAGAGGATTGAATAAATTGCTCCTTCGGATTGCCCATTCGGGCTTAACTATTCGTATTTTGGGGCATTCACGCACTTCTTATCTCCGCCTCTACACAGACTATTTATGGAAGGTTCAGACGCTAAAAGCCATTACGGCGCAGCGAATATTCAGGTATTAGAAGGACTAGAAGCAGTTCGTAAGCGTCCAGCGATGTATATCGGCGACATCGGAATGCGGGGGCTTCATCACTTAGTGTATGAGGTCGTCGATAACTCGATTGACGAGGCGCTAGGCGGATATTGTGATCGAATCGATGCCATAATCCACGAAGATGGTTCGGTATCCGTGAAAGACAATGGTCGCGGTATTCCTGTCGATATGCATTTGACGGAAAAGCGATCAGCTTTAGAAGTAGTGATGACCACGCTTCACGCTGGTGGTAAGTTTGATAAAGACACGTACAAAGTATCGGGAGGGCTCCACGGTGTGGGTGTTTCCTGCGTTAACGCATTGTCTAACAAGCTGGTCGCTACAATTTGGCGAGATGGGGAGGTTTGGACGTTAACGTTTGAAAAAGGAGTTCCAGTTGGTTCAGTCGCAAAAGTCCGTGACATGACCGCCGACGAACACTCCGGAACCCTAATCCATTTTTGGCCAGATAACACGATTTTTCAATCCGTTGAATATCGCTTTGACACGTTGGCGGATCGTTTGCGCGAAATGGCTTATCTAAATCGTCAGGTCTACGTTTCGATTGAAGATCGACGTGAAGAGGAAGTCTTAAGGGATGATTACCATTTTGAAGGTGGAATCGTTGAGTTTGTCGCTTATCTCGATGAAGCTCGTACTCCGATCCACGAAGAAACCATCTACATTGCAGACGAAGAAGCGGAAGTGCCGGTTGAGTTAGCTATGCGCTACAACAACGGTTATACGGAAAACGTCCTTTCATTTGTAAACAACATTAATACTCATGAAGGCGGAACGCATGTTTCTGGCTTTAGGAGGGCTTTGACCCGTACGCTCAAAAGTTACGCGGACAAAAACAATTTGCTGAAAAATGCCAAAGTTGATCTGTCCGGAGATGACTTTCGCGAAGGCATTACCGTAGTTCTTTCAATTAAAGTTGCCGAACCACAGTTTGAGGGGCAAACCAAGACCAAATTGGGAAACTCGGATGTCATGGGAGCCGTGGAGTCGCTCGTATCTGAGAAGCTGGCAGAATGGCTAGAGGATCATCCCAAAGAAAGCAAGCGCATTGTGGACAAGGTTGTGCTGGCAGCACAAGCTCGAGCAGCTGCACGTCGGGCGCGTGAGCTAGTTCAGCGTAAAAATTTGTTTTCCAGCGGCGGATTGCCTGGTAAACTTGCCGATTGTTCGTCCAAAAACCCTGAGGAATGCGAAATTTATCTAGTTGAGGGTGACTCCGCTGGCGGAAGTGCCAAGCAGGCTCGCGATCGTCACTTTCAGGCGATTCTTCCTCTTCGTGGAAAAATTCTGAACGTCGAAAAGGCGCGCTTGGATAAAATCCTTGCAAACGAGGAAATTCGCAATATGGTAACCGCTTTTGGTACCGGATTAGGAGTTGGGGAGCATGATTTCGAGCCCGACAAACTGCGTTATCACAAAATTATTATCATGACCGATGCTGACGTCGATGGAGCGCATATTAGGACGCTGTTGTTGACGTTTATTTATCGCCACATGACCAATTTGGTAGAGCGCGGTTACATCTATATCGCTCAGCCGCCCTTGTACAAGGCGAAAAAGGGTAAACAGGAAGAGTATTGCTGGACAGATGAAGAGCTGCAAACCATCATTGAAAAATTTGGAGGTGACTCCGGACAAAAAGTGATGGTTCAGCGCTACAAAGGTTTGGGAGAAATGAATCCAGACCAGTTGTGGGATACCACAATGGATCCTTCAACGCGTCTTTTGCAGCAAGTAACCATTGAAGATGCAGCCGCTGCCGATCGCATTTTTAGCACCTTGATGGGAGATGCAGTCGAACCACGCCGGAAATTTATAGAGCGAAACGCACGTTACGCGACTATTGACGTGTAATTTTAGAGCGTCTCATGGCACTACAATCCGAAACCGATGTCACCATTGTAATTCCGGTATTGGACGAAGAACAGTCCATTCCTGAATTGGTGAATGGTATTCGAAACGTTTGTGATGAAGCTGGGCTCACGTTTAATGCATGGTTTATTGATGATGGTTCAACAGATCAAAGTTGGAGCGTTATTGAAGCGATTCATGCAGACGATTCTCGTTTTGCCGGGTTAAAATTGCGCCGAAATTTCGGCAAATCGGCCGCGTTGGCCGTGGGTTTTGACCGAGCCGATGGCAAGTATGTAATCACAATGGATGCCGATTTGCAGGACGATCCGGCAGAAATACCTAGTTTGATAGCCAGTCTGGAATCAGGATATGATTTGGTCAGTGGTTGGAAGCAAGAGCGGCGGGATCCGCTTTCCAAACGAATTCCAAGTCGGTTTTTTAACTTTGTTACACGTCGGATTACTGGAATTCCGCTTCACGATTTTAATTGCGGCCTGAAGGCGTATCGATTGGAAGTCGTCAAGAGCGTACGCCTTCATGGTGAACTCCACCGGTATATCCCACTGTTGGCCGCATGGCAAGGGTATACACGGATAACCGAAAAAGTGGTAAATCACCTTCCTCGAAAATATGGGAGCACAAAATTTGGTTTGGAAAGATTTTTAAAAGGGTTTCTAGATTTACTTTCGGTTTCCTTTATGACTCGGTTTGCATCTAGACCGATGTATTTTTTCGGATCCCTAGGTACTTTGGCGTTTTTCGGTGGATTTATTATCAGCACCTGGATTTCGATAGAAAAGATATTCTATAACCACCCCATTGGAGACCGCCCATTGTTGCTTCTCGGGGTTATGCTCATTTTGGTGGGCGTTCAAATGTTCAGTGTGGGGCTAATAGGACAAATGATCATTGTTCCTAGAATGGAGCGCCTCGACGCCATCCAAATTGCTGCTGAGTTAGATCCTGCTCCACAGCCGTCAGGACGGGATCGTGAATCAGCCTGAAAAAAGGCGAAAAGTGGCCATAGTGGGTCCATATCCTCCTTTTAGGGGGGGAATCGCACACTTTACAGAGCAGTTTCACGTTCACCTAGATCGAGTGGAAACCGCAGAGGTCTCAGGCTTTTCGTTTTCTCGTCAATATCCAGGATTTCTATTTCCGGGAAAGAGCCAATTTGCCGACGATGCCGTAGCGCAGATTGACTCGGTCAAATTGGTTGATTCTGTTAACCCATGGAATTGGAAAAGTGCAGCTAAAAAGGTAATCCAACACGGTGTAGACGAAGTCGTGTTTATGTACTGGATGCCGTTTTTTGCTCCCGCGTTCATTCGGATGACGCGTGTACTGAAGAAACACGGCGTTCGGGTAAGTGCCATCGTACACAATGCATCTCCCCATGAGCGCCAACCGTTTGGATCGTTCCTCAGTCGCACGTTCTTGTCTCAATGTGACCGACTCATAGCCCTCTCTGGAACCGTAAAAAGAGATATTGAAGCGCTTGGTGTGCGAAATGAAGTATTCATTTCGCACCATCCAGTCTATGGCCAATTTGGGGATCCGGTAGATAAGGCTGTCGCCCGGCGCCGGCTTGGACTTGGGGAGGAGGGAAATCTTCTTCTCTTTTTTGGACTTGTGCGCAAGTATAAAGGATTGGACATCCTTATTCAGGCTCTGGCACAAACCGATAAGTCTGTAAAACTTGTCGTAGCTGGAGAATGGTACGAGGGAAAGGTTGAAATGGGGAAAATGATCGAAGACTTAGGACTATCCGATCGAATAGATTGCAGGGATCAATACATTCCAGACGCCGATGTAAAATTTTACTTTTCAGCGGCGGATGTTTTGGTACAACCGTATCGAAACGCTACCCAGAGCGGGGTGGTACAAACGGCATATCACTTTGGAAAACCCTCCATCGTAACCGGAGTAGGTGGGCTGCCTGAAATGGTCGAGCATGATGTAAACGGTTGGGTGGTTAAACCTGAAGACCCGGAGGCATTGGCAAAAACGATAGATCTCTTTTTCACTGACGATAACGCAGAAAGGCTAACTCGGGGAGCTGCACAAGCACGTGCTGATTTTTCGTGGGAGTCCTTTATTTCCAACTTTTTGAAGTAAAAAACGACAATGGATTACGATCCGGTCAAGGACAAATTTGGTAGAATGGTGAAGGGCAAGTATTGGCCGACACGCAT
Organism: uncultured Bacteroidota bacterium; assembly: GCA_937876355.1. Lineage (GTDB taxonomy): Bacteria > Bacteroidota > Rhodothermia > Rhodothermales > UBA10348 > UBA10348. Next base: position 13,665 of record CALFHN010000174.1, read on the forward strand.
CTTCTTTGCCATGCTCCACCTATTTTTTTTACGGGCCTGGTACGTTCGAAAAGCGATACATTCTGTACTGAAATCAAAGGTGGGTTCAGTTCGCATGCTGGACGCAGGTACCGGGTTCGGCCAATTCGCCTATTGGGTGGCCAGTAAATACCCCAAAGTGCGGATTCATGCTGTCGACATTAAACAGACCTATTTGGATCGCGCAAAATCATTCACGCTTCAGGCTGGTTTTGATACGCGCATCACGTATTCAGTTGACGACCTAACGAAACTTCAGGCCAGTGGTCCATACGATTTGGTCTTATCGGTTGATGTGATGGAGCACATAGAAGAAGACGAGAAAGTATTTCACAATTTTTTTCGCGTCCTTCGAGCGGGCGGTGTTGTAATCATCAATACGCCTTCAGATCAGGGCGGGTCGGACGTGACAAAAGCGGGAGATTCTGGATTTATCGGCGAACATGTTCGAGATGGGTACAGCGTAGAAGATATTTCTCTAAAATTAACATCAGCAGGGTTTGTAATAGATCAAATATCCTTCGGTTACGGTGTTTTTGGGAGTATAGCTTGGAAGATATCTATCAAATGGCCGATGCTTCTGCTTAATACCAGCTTTCTTTTTGCGCTTTTCTTGCCTTTTTATTATTTGATCATCCTGCCTAGTGCCCTGATTTTGAACGCTTTAGACATTTCACTAAAAAACGATACTGGAACGGGGCTAACTGTGGTGGCACATCGTCCGTGAAGGTTGTATTTTGGTCGGGCACCTCTTTCGAAACGGCGTGCCCCATCTTGGGAGCCGAATCATCCTCACGGATGAACTGCGCTGTCCAGGACGTTCCCGGCTCACCCCAATAAACCTCGGGACCCGTGCAAACCAAGTATGTATTTGTAACCGGCGGGGTAACATCTTCGCTCGGAAAAGGAATTATTTGTGCCTCTCTCGGTCGATTGCTTGAAAATCGCGGCCTGAGAGTGACCATTCAAAAGTTTGATCCATACATCAATGTGGATCCAGGAACGATGAATCCGTATGAACATGGAGAAGTTTATGTCACGGATGATGGTGCAGAAACGGACCTTGACCTCGGACACTACGAAAGATTCTTAGGCGTACCGACTAGTCAGGCCAATAATGTTACGACCGGCAGAATTTATCTTGAGGTCATAAATAAGGAGCGCAGCGGAGCATATCTGGGAAAAACAGTTCAAGTGGTTCCTCACATTATCGACGAGATTAAGCATTGGATGCTGAAGCTTGGGGAATCCGAGGATTACGACGTCATTATCACGGAGATTGGCGGGACCGTTGGGGATATTGAGGGGCAACCATACCTCGAAGCCATTAGGCAGCTTCGATACGAACTGGGACCCCGCAACACGCTGAATATCCATTTGACCCTAGTCCCTTATTTGGAAGCCGCTGGCGAACTTAAATCCAAACCGACCCAACACTCGGTAAAAACACTGCTTTCTTTTGGACTGCAACCGGATATTTTGGTCTGCCGGATGGATAGGCCACTACCAGATGACGTAAAACGAAAACTGGCTCTCTTTTGCAACGTGGAGTTACGTGCCGTGATTGCCTCCCTCGATGCGGAGTCTATTTATGAAGTCCCATTGCTCATGAAGGAGCAAGGGCTGGATACGATTGCTGTCGAGCGCCTTCGTATGGAGGAAGATTTTGGAGCCAAGCTACTGGACACTCCCGACATGGATGGATGGGTTCGGTTTTTGCGACAGTTGAAGGAGCCCCAGGGAACGGTCCGAATTGCGCTGGTTGGGAAATACGTCCTGCATCAGGATGCCTATAAATCGATTTGCGAAAGTTTTATTCTCGCCGGTGCTGCTAATGGCGTCGAGGTAAAACTTGATCAGATTCTTTCGGACGATATCACACCTGAAAACGTTGAAAGTTTGTTAGGCGACGTTTCGGGTATTCTTGTTGCTCCAGGTTTTGGGGAGAGGGGGATTGCAGGAAAGGTTGAGGCGATTCGTTTCGCCCGGGAAAACAATGTCCCATTTTTCGGAATTTGCCTAGGCATGCAGTGCGCCGTTATCGAATTTGCTCGTAACGTTTGTGGGTGGAAAACCGCACACTCCACAGAATTTAATGCCAAAACAAGCCATCCAGTTATTGATTTGATGGAAGAGCAAAAGGCTATTTCTGAAAAAGGAGGCACCATGCGATTAGGAGCCTACACTTGCAAGCTTGAGGAAGGCTCAAAGGTAAGCGGAATTTATGGGCGAAAAGTGGTTAAGGAACGCCATCGTCATCGTTATGAGCTCAATAACGTCTTGCGTTACAAATTGGCAGAAAGCGGCATGCTGTTTACCGGCGTGAATCCGAAAAGGGATCTGGTTGAGATTATCGAATTACCTGATCTTCGGTTTTTCATCGGAGTCCAGTTTCACCCAGAGTACAAAAGCACGGTGGGTAATCCCCATCCCCTGTTCAACGCGTTTGTTAGGGCTTGTGTAGAACACGCAACCGATACAAATAGCCTTGAAAAACCAAAGGGACCTAACAAGAAGAAAAATCGACACTTAGCCTCTGCTAAAATGTAGAACGGACGTTCAATCTCCGTTCTCGTCCCCACCTTTCCCCCTCAAATTAACCCCAGATTTATTTCGGGGATTAATGCCCATTCGTGCTGCAGAGTTATCCACACTGTCCACAATTTCTCCCCACCGCCCCCCACTTAGCCAATATTAGGGCTTTTTCCATCGATTGGAGGGTTTTAGCACCCCAAAAATGCTTGACTTTTGCGGGTAAAAACGTACATTAACGACTGCGTGGGGAAAGGTGGGGAATTTTCCCATCCGTGAATTTCTACCGGACCCACTTCACAGCGGAAAAATTCCGTGCGGCAAACTTCATTCCACCACCATGGCACGTTTCAAAGGACAGGCTGAATACTCCGTCGATTCGAAAGGACGGACTGCCATTCCGGCTAAAATGCGAACTGCATTGAGCCCGGAAGCCTTAGGTACGTTCACGTTGACAAAAGGGTTTGAACAATGCATTTACGTTTATCCGCTGGATCAATGGAAAATTAAGGAAGAAGAGTACGGTAATCTTAACACCAATAATCGTGACGCCAGGCATCTGGTTAGAATGATATTGATGTGGGCCGAAGAGGTTTCTCTAGATGGCCAAGGACGTATTTCTCTTCCAAAGGCGCTTTCGGATTTTGCAGGGATTAGAGACAAGGTTCTCATAATTGGGGCCATGGACCGAATCGAACTGTGGAATCCTGAGCACTTCGCTCACTATTTGCTGGAACATACAGAAGATCAGGAAACCCTTGCAGAAAAGGTTATGGGTTCCTAGTACTGACGTGAATCCAACTAAAGATTTTAATGCGCGCGATAACACGGAGCCAGGTTTGAACTACGCTTCCCTCTACCACGCGCCTGTTCTTTGTAATACTGTTATTCAAGGACTCGTAACACGAAAAGATGGAATCTATGTGGACGGGACATTAGGAGGTGGTGGACACAGCGCCGCCCTTCTAGATGTGCTTTCTGCTTTGGGCTCTGTGATTGCGATAGATCAAGATGACGATGCAATCCAAGCGGCAACCGAGAGGCTTTCTACAGAAGTCGCGTCAGGGCGCTTAAAAATCCTCAAAGGAAACTTTGCGGAAATGGACCGTCTCTTGAAATCCGCCGGCGTAGATAAAGTGGATGGAATTTTGCTGGATCTAGGAGTTTCGTCTCATCAACTCGATGAAGCGACTCGTGGATTTAGCCACCGGATGAAAGGCCCTTTGGACATGAGAATGGACAAAACTCAATCTTCCGGCGCAGCGGAGTTCGTAAACGAAATGGACGAATCTGACTTGATGCACCTTTTCTTTAAGTACGGAGAGGAGCCCAAGTCTAGACGGATTGCACGAGCAATAGCCCAGGCAAGGCCCATTTTGTCTACTGAACATTTGGCAGAAGTGGTTCGCTGGGCGGCGCCGAGGGGCACTGATTCTAAAACCTTGTCCAGGGTTTTCCAGGCTTTACGCATCGCCGTAAATCAGGAGCTGGACGTATTAGACAAAGTGCTTTTAAAATCTGTCAATTTGCTTTCAGTTGGAGGGAGGATCGCCGTAATAAGTTATCACTCTCTGGAAGATCGCAGAGCCAAGCGTTTTTTGAGAAGTGGAAACTTGGAAGGGGAAATCAAAAAAGACCTGTATGGAAATAAGATTACACCCTGGAAAGAAATCAATAGAAAACCCATTTCTGCAGATAAGGAGGAGCAATCAGCAAATCCTAGAAGCCGCAGCGCCAGACTTAGAATTGCGGAGCGAGTGGATAACACAACAAAATTAGTTTAATCAGGACATTAGAGCCGATCAGATGCCTTCATCACGATCAAATAAGCCATTAAAGGGCGCCAAAAAGAAAGACGTTCGATTCGTCAAGGGGAGTTCTGCGACCGGAAAGCGTACCCCTAAGAAGGCGACAAGGAGTGCAGTTTCTCGTACCGTCATCAAGCCGTCATCGATTAGCACTAAACCCAAAAGTCGTTTTAAAGGCGAAAAAACCAATATCGGATGGAATGATCTCGTCACATCAAATGACAAAAAAAAGAGTGCCCATCCTGAAGCAGAGACGTTTTTGGGTACACTTTCGACCGCTCGTTTCGCAGCCGTCCTACTTTCCATTTTGACCCTATTTACGCTGTACGTGGGGCATGTGTTGACTACGCAAGACCTGATGAAAGACGTGCAAAGTATGCTCCGGGAAAGTCAAACCATGAGTTTGAGATTGAATCAGTTGAGAGCCGAAGAAGAGGAAGTAACCGGCCCTGCAACTTTTTTTGACAAAGCTCGGGCCCTGGGATTAGAAGAGCGCATTCCAAAGGGGAAACCCATCGTCCTGAATTAAATCATGGAACCAAAAGATCAAATTTTTGCAAGGATGTATGTGGTGATCACGTTAGTGAGCCTCCTACCTATCCTTGTAGCCTTTCAGGTTTTGAAAATTTCGGTATTGGAAGGGCCGGAATTGAGAGAACAAGTAGCCGTGCAGTCTACTGGGTATGTAACAATTCCCGCCTCTAGAGGATCGATATTGGATTCGAAAGGACGGGCGATGGCTGTAAATATTGAAACCTATCAGATCGCAGTAGATCCTACAGCACGAAAATATGACACCGACTCCGAGATCTTTTTTGATCAATTTTCGGGCATGGTCAATGAAAGTGCAGCGTCTCTTAAACGCAAAGTTGCTCGTAGCAAAAGCAGGATGTACACACTTTTGGCCCGCAACGCTACCATTTCCGATAAAAATATTCGGCTGCTTGAGGAATATCCCTTTGTAACTATCCAGCGTCAAACAAGGCGGAAGTACGCCTACGGGCAAACGGGTGCCCATGTTGTCGGGTTTATGGGAACGGACAAAGGACTTACTGGCCTGGAAAATGAATTTGATGCCGAACTTTCTGGCACTCCGGGACAGAGAACAGCGAAAAAAGATAGAAAAAAAGTACTAAGACCCATTCCGGGAGGACTTATTCAGGACGCCGTCCACGGAACCTCCCTCGTTCTTACGATTGATCTCGTGCAACAAGCTATTCTGGAAGAAGAATTAGAGCGCGGAGTGTTAGCATCAAGAGCAAACTGGGGAACGGCGATTGCGATTAACGTGAAAACCGGGGCGATTCTGGCCATGGCGAACTACCCAACGTTTGATTTGAACCGTGGAGTTTTTGCTTCTTCGGATCAGCTTCGAAACCATGCCATTTCTGACATGATCGAGCCGGGTTCAACGATGAAATTGTTGCCTGCAGTTGCGGCCATCGAGTCCGGGGTTGTGACCATGGATTCAATCATCGACACAGGCACAACTGGAACGATAAGACTTCACAGCTTTAATCTCAGCGATACTTCTCCCCACGGTAAAATATCGTTCAGTGATGTCATCAAGCTTTCGAGCAACATTGGGACGGCTCTTGTAGCTGACCTTACGGATAAAGGAGAATTTTACAAACATGCTGTCAACTTAGGGTTCAACCAACCCACGTACATTGAACTCCCTGGAGAGGCAGTAGGCACAAAAGTCAAGACTATTGATAGGTGGTCCCAAAGTACACATTCGGCTATGAGTCGAGGGTACGAAATTGTAGGGACCCCCCTCCAAATTACACTTGCGTATGCAGCCTTGGCCAATGGCGGGGTGTTGAAACGTCCCTATATCGTCCAGGAAAAAAGGGATGCCGATGGAAATACGATTTGGACCGCTCGGACAGATTCAATCCGAAGGGCTTTCAGGAAGGAAACGGCAGCTATTATAATGCCGGCATTTGAATCGGTAGTAGGAGTTGGCAGTACTGCTTCAGGGGCTATGATTCCAGGTCTACGTATCGCAGGTAAAACGGGTACAGCAAAAACGGCTCGGGGAAAAAGTTATGCCAACAGGGACTATCGGGCAACGTTTGTTGGCCTGTTCCCGGTTGAAGATCCCCAGATTGTCATGTTGGTGTTGATGGATGCTCCGCGAACGAGCATTTTCGGCGGTATCGTTGCTGCTCCTGTGTTCAAACGGACGACGGAGCGTTGGCTCGCTAGCATGCCGGAGCTGGCTCCATACATCCATCCTGATTCAGAACTTCTAGGAGAAGACGGTAGTGACGTGCCATTATTAGATGGCACGCCCACCAAAGCGGTGTCCTACTCCTATGATGAGATAATTGTGGCACAAAACGCAATACGTGAAATGAGAGTGGAATCTGCAATTCCGGTTCGATTGGCCTCAGATCAAACATCCTCCGCGCCCCCTATTGTAATGCCCACTGTTATGCCCAATTTGGTGGGCCTCTCGCTTAGAGATGCTACTTTTTGGTTAACCAAATTGGGAGTTAAGGTAGAGGTTAAAGGGCACGGAATGGTTGAATCCCAATGGCCAGAACCGGAAACAGTTCTACCTGAGATCGCGACGCTTTCGTTGAAATAATTCAGAATGTTATCAAAACAGAAGAGAATAAGACGTAGTGCATTTTTCTACCTGCATAGATCGACTAAGAGAAACAGGGCTACTTGTAAATGCCTGGGACCCTTTGGAAATCAATTTCGACCGGCTGACTATAGATAGCCGGGCGGCCGGGCCATCGGATTGTTTTGTTGCCATAAAGGGGACGCAAGCTGATGGTCACCTGTTCATTGACAAGGCTGTAAAAAACGGAGCTATCGCAATAGTGAGCGAGGCGGGGCCGGATACGGCGATTGCAAATCGGCAAACGGTGGCAAATCGTCCATCCGGCCCCGCATTTGCCCACGTAACAAATACTCATCTGGCCTTAGCAGAACTGGCCTCGCTAGTTAGCGGTGATCCTGGAAGGAGGCTGAAGATGATTGCCACAACGGGGACCAACGGTAAAACAACGGTCGCTACGCTGATTGCTTGGGTCCTAAATCAGACAGGGGTGCCAGCAGGATTCATCGGAACAACAGGGTATAGATATGGAAGTCTGGCAGCGGAAGCGTCGCACACGACTCCATCTGCCATCCTATTCCACGACCTGTTGAGTAGTATGCACAACGCGGGAATGGTCGCTTGTAGCCTAGAAGCTTCCTCGCATGCAATTGACCAAGCCAGATTGCGAGTTTCAGATGTTGATGTAGCCGTGTTCACCAACCTGAGCCGTGATCATCTCGACTATCACCATACATTTGATGCGTATACCGCCAGCAAAAAACTACTTTTTGACGGTATTAATTCTGCCTCAAGCGCAGTCACAAATGTTGACGATGCACGCGGAATGTACATGGTCTCAGATACTAAGGGATCTGTTATCACGTATGGGCAGTCTGCAAAGGCAGACGTCCGCTATGTTATCCGCACCAACGCTTTAGCGGGTTTGGTAATCGATATCGACGGTGTTTCAACGACATTCAAACTATCAGGCTCGTTCAATGCTGCGAATTTGGCCGCTGCCTATTCCGCGTGTTTAGCAATGGGGGTGGAGGCTGATTTGGCTCGGAAAACATTGGCAAGTTGCCCTCCTGTCACTGGCAGGATGGAGACGTTTCAAACGGCTTCAGGAACTACGGTGATCATTGATTACGCGCACACGCCAGATGCGTTAGAAAACGTGTTAGGTACAGTTCGGGAAAGTTTGCCAAAAGGTAGCAAGCTCTGGTGTGTTTTCGGATGTGGAGGGGATCGCGATCGGGGAAAGCGCCCAGAAATGGGAGCAATTGCCGAAAAAATGGCAGATTACATGGTTGTTACCAGCGACAATCCCAGAACAGAAGATGCCGCGTCCATTCTAGAAGACATTCGGCAAGGAGTGAAACGGGACTCAGATGCGATTTGGATTGTGGATCGGCGAGAGGCGATTCACGAGGCTATTCGCCGGATGAAACATGGGGATACGATTGTTTTAGCAGGAAAGGGTCACGAGACCTATCAGGTAATCGGGACCGAGAAAATTCATTTTGACGATCGAGAACAGGCGGTACAGGCATTTATATCGATTGGCCAGCAGTTAACCCTTGGCCAAGCGGTCTGATTTAAACGAAAGACGATGCTCTATTATCTCTTTACTTATTTAGAAAGGACCTTTCAACCGCCAGGTTTTCAGGCGTTTGAGTACATCACCGTGCGGGCTGCATTGGCAGCCATTACGGCGTTGTTGATTTCGCTCTTTATCGGACGGCGTATTATCAATTGGCTACGTGTTAAACAATTGGGTGAGCAGGTTCGAGAAGGCGAAAATTCAGGTGTTGTTGATCATTCCCACAAAAAGGGAACCCCAAGCATGGGCGGTTTGATCATCCTTATTTCTGTACTGGTTTCAACGTTGCTTTGGGGGGCGATCGCGGAAGTCTACGTTTGGCTGATCATTCTCGCGACGGCCTGGATGGGTGCTTTTGGATTTGCTGACGACTACATCAAAGTCGTTAAAAAAGACAAATCGGGCCTCCCTGCTCGGATCAAGTTAATTGGACAAATCACGTTAGGTGTGTTGGTCGGATCAGTTTTGTACTTCCATCCCCAATTTAGCGATATCAGGACGCTGACGTATCTCCCATTTGTTGCGGACGAAACGCTCGACTACAACATTCTTGAAGGACTGATTACCGGAGTAGACCTGGGGTGGTTGATTTATATACCCGTGGTTGTGTTTATCCTTACGGCGCTATCGAACGCAGTGAATTTGACGGATGGATTGGATGGACTGGCCGCAGGAGTAACCGGTATCGTGGCTCTTGGTTTAACCGCATTGGCCTACATAGCAGGGAATGCCATTTTTGCTGACTTTCTGAATGAAATGCTTCTTCCAGGCGCTGGAGAACTGACCATTTTTGCAGCCTCTTTGGCTGCTTCTTGTTTTGGATTTTTGTGGTACAACGGGTATCCGGCAACCGTTTTTATGGGAGACACCGGAGCTCTGTCGCTAGGGGCCGCCGTTGGGACCATGGCGCTTATGGTGAAGAAGGAATTGTTACTACCTCTATTGTGTGCCGTGTTTTTTGTGGAAACAATCTCTGTGATCATCCAAACATCATGGTTTAAATACACCCGCATAAAAACGGGAGTTGGCAAGCGGGTCTTCAAAATGGCACCCATACACCATCATTTCGAGGCCGGCGGGACTCATGAAGCAAAAATTGTGCTTCGCTTTTGGCTCATTACCGCGGTTACTGTAATTGCAACGCTTCTAGTACTTCGTATACGATGAACCCACACGGTATGGCATATGTGCAAGGGAAAGCTGTTTCCATTTTGGGTGTTGCCCGAAGTGGAATGGCTGCCGCTGCATTATTGTCACGCCACGGTGCAAACGTGTTTGTATCTGAATACGGGACTATTTCTGAAGAAAAGAAAAGAGAGCTATCGAATTTGGGTGTAGCCTGGGAAGATGGAGGCCATACGGCCAAAGCCGTCGATTCGGATTTTGTAGTGGTGAGTCCAGGGGTTCCGAGCGCCTCGCCGCCGATGGTTTCAGCGATGAAATCAAAAACACCCATTTTTTCAGAAATCGAAGTGGCCAGTTGGTTCTGTAATGCCCCCATCATTGCAATCACCGGCTCAAATGGAAAGACTACTACAACCGAGTTGATGGGACACATTTTCAAAAAAAGTGGTCGCACAACTTGGGTTTGCGGAAATGTTGGAACGCCATTTTCAGGAATTTGTGACCAGTGTGAACCTGCGGATATCATAATCCTTGAGGTGTCCAGTTTTCAACTGGATCACATAGACCAATTTAAACCTACTGTATCCGTTCTCCTGAATATTACTCCGGACCATTTGGACCGGTATGAATACGTTTTTGAGCGATATGCAGAAAGCAAGATGCGCATTTGTGAGAATCAACGGGCCGATTGCGCTGTGGTCTTCAATGTGGATGATACGTACCTGCGAGAACGCATGAGAAAAGCTGCGTTAAACGGCCCTGAACAATTTACCATTTCTATTAACGGACCGGTAGACAAAGGAGGATATTTCGACCGAGATACCCTTTTTATAGCTACTGATCGACAATCCGAGAAAATTATGTATGTGGATGAACTGGCCTTAAGAGGCCGTCACAACGTGTACAACTCGCTGGCAGCAGCAGTTGCAGCTCGAGTGATGGAGGTCAGGAGTGATGTAGTTCGAGAAAGTCTACGGACTTTCGCGGGCGTCCCGCATCGGTTAGAAACGATCCGGGAAGTCGATGGCGTTCGCTACATAAACGACTCCAAAGCCACTAATGTAAACGCAGTTTGGTTTGCCTTAGAAAGTTTTTCTGAACCGGTCGTTTTAATCGCGGGTGGACGGGACAAGGGCAACGACTATTCGTCTCTTAAACCGCTAATAACCAGCAGGGTCAGGGCTCTCATTACGATTGGTGAAGCGGCCGAAAAAATGCACGAAGAGTTAGGCCCATGTGTGCCTGACTGTGTGGCTGCCGAAAGCCTTGAAGATGCCGTCAAACTGGCGCAACTCTTGGCTAAACCAGGCGATGTGGTGTTACTCAGCCCTGCTTGCGCCTCGTTTGACATGTTTGACTCCTACGAACATCGCGGGGACCTGTTTAAACAGGCCGTTTCTAACCTATAAACTAAACTGCTGATGCAGGTTCTCACTTTAAAAGGCCCAGGATCGGGACCAGTGGACAAATTTGTCCTCTGGAGTGTGCTCTTGTTAAGCGCCGTGGGAATTGTAGCGGTTTACAGTGCAATCGCTTATTTCGCAGCTACCGCGTCGGACGGAAATACGGAACGGTTTTTATTTAGGCATTCCTTTCGAGTTGCAATCGCCCTCCTAGTCATGGGCGTGTTTTCCATAATTAATTATCATTTTCTGGCCAAACTGAGTAAGATCGTGCTCATTGTGGCCATTGGATTGCTCGTCTTGACGCAATTGGTTGGGGTTGTTTCAGGTGGTGCTGCGCGGTGGTTGGCTTTTGGTGGACTGCAACTTCAACCTTCTGACCTGGCTCGAGTGGCTTTGCTTCTCTACGTGTCCGTGCTCTTGACTCAAAAGCAGGTTTACATAAGGTCCTTTTCTCGCGCCTTTGTGCCCATTATGGTTTGGATTGGGATAACCATCATGGCGATTGGAGTTTCTGACTTGTCTACCTCTTTGGTCGTCTTAACTGCCGTGATGGTTATGTGTTTTGTCGGACGCGTAAATGTGGGCCATATTGCTCTGGTTGGGGTTGTTGGTTTGTTTTTGGCCTACATCATGCTACTCACTTCTCCGCAAAGAGCCGCTCGAGTGGAGTCCTTTGTGGGTGTAAAATTATTCCCAAATACAGTCGCAGAAGAGGTTTTTGACAACCAAGATGAAGGGTATCAAGCCAAACAGGCTTTGTTGGCAATTGCTAATGGAGGGTTGACCGGATTGGGTCCAGGAAAAAGTGCACAAAGAGACTTCCTTCCAGCACCATACAACGACTTTATTTTTGCCATCATTGCAGAAGAATATGGGGTCGTTGGTGCGCTCGCACTGTTGTTTTTATACGTCCTGATCTTGTTTAGAGGGCTGTTACGAATCGCGAGGCATGCTCCAGATCCCCTCGGACTCTTTTTGAGTGTCGGAATTGTGATCATGCTCACGCTGTATGGATTTGTGCATGCAGGTGTGTCTTCCAACTTATTGCCGGTCACCGGTTTGCCGCTCCCCTTCGTGTCGTATGGCGGTACCTCCATGCTGGCAAATGGAGTTATGATCGGCATTTTGCTCAATATTTCGCGTCACGTTGAATAGCGCAGCAGTCATATCGAAACGACGGGATCCGAGGATCCTCATCACAGGCGGAGGCACTGGAGGGCACGCATATCCGGCAATTGCGATAGCCGATGCAATCCGACAAAAACGACCCAATGCTGCAATTTCATTTGCCGGTTCCAGAGACAAAATTGAGTGGCGCATTGTGCCCTTGGCTGGTTATCCCATCAGTCCTATTACGGTGCAAGGTTTGCAGCGAAAGATAACAGCCCAAAACCTCCTGATGCCGTTTCGGGTCGCAAAAGGATTAAGAGAATCAATCCAGTTGATTCAGCAATTTGATGCAGATGTTGTGGTCGGCACAGGTGGATTTGTCGCACTGCCCATCTTGTTGGCGGCTCGGTATTTGGTGCGGCCTATCGTTATTCAAGAGCAGAATGCATTTATGGGCTTGACGAATCGTTTGGCTTCTAGATTTGCGGACAGTATCCACCTTGCATTTGAAGAAGCGCGTCCAAAAAGAGTAAAAGGAAGTGTTCACATGAACGGCAATCCTGTGCGTGCCGATCTTGGAAACGCGTCAAAAAGTGAAGGGAGGACCTTTTTTGACTTAGATCGGGCAGATAAGATAATCCTCGTATTTGGCGGATCGCTGGGAAGTCTTGCGCTAAACGAAGCAATGGCCACGTTGGTGAGCGGATTGTTAGCTATTTCGGGGCTGGGCGTGATTTGGCAGACAGGAGACCGATATTTTGATAGATACTCAGAAAGTGTACAAAAGCATCCCCGTCTAAAGATGCATAAATACATTGATCGAATGGATCTGGCCCAAGCCGCCGCAGACTTAGCTGTATGTCGTTCGGGGGCATCGACTTGCGCAGAACTTATGTTGACCGGAACGCCCTCCATTATGGTACCGTCTCCAAACGTAGCTGAGGATCACCAGACCAAAAATGCCCGAAGTATCGAAAAGCAAGGCGCGTGCGAAGTGCTACCTGAAGACCAACTGATGGCTGAGTTACTGGACCGTGTTAAAAACCTGATTGAAACGACTGGTCGTCTTTCGGCCATGTCCCAAAAAGCGCTTCAATTGGCCCGCCCCCATGCTGCAGATCGTATTGCGGAAGATGTTTTGATGATCGCGGAGGTTCAACCTCGATGAAAACCAACCTACATAACGCAGTAACTCGCCGCCAACCTACGTTCGGAAAAATTCGGCACGTACATATGGTGGGAATCGGAGGGATCGGGATGAGCTCGATAGCCGAAGTACTCTTAATGCGCGGCTACAAGGTGACAGGTTCTGATCTCTCGAGTTCAGAAGTCACAAAACATTTGGAAGATCAGGGTGCTGAAATTTTTGTTGGTCATGATGGTCCCAACGCTGCTGGATCCTGTGTAGTAGTTCACTCTTCAGCGGTCGACTCTGAATCAAACCCAGAGACGCAGTTCGCGTTTAGGCACCACATTCCAGTTATCAGGCGGTCTGAAATGCTCGGAGAACTCATGCGAATGAAGTTCGGGATTGGAATCGCCGGAACGCATGGGAAAACAACCACGACAACCATGACCGGCCATGTGATCAGCGCGGGGGAATTTGATCCGACCATCATCGTTGGAGGAAAGGTTTCAGCATTTGGATCCAACGCGGTCTCTGGTGATGGAGACATTATCCTTATCGAAGCCGACGAATACGATCGGACCTTCTTGCGCCTTACGCCTTCGATAGCGGTCATTACGAATATTGATGCCGATCATCTCGATTGCTATACAGACCTTGAAGACATCAAGGATGCCTTCGTTCAGTATGCATCCAGCGTTCCCTTTTTTGGGGCGACCATCGTGTGTCTGGATGACGAAAATGTACGTTCGATTTTAGGACGGATTGACCGGCGCATTGTGACCTATGGCACCCTCAGACAATCCCAAATCCGGGCTGAGAACATCGTTCAAGAGGGCCGGAAAATGCATTTTGATGTCCATAATGGAGATTTGCGGCTGGGACGAGCGACCCTTTCTGCTCCTGGACATCACAATGTGCTCAATGCTTTGGCGGCCATTGCGGTCGGACTTGAACTGGATATGACATTTGATTCCATCGCGGTAGGCATCGCTTCCTATAGCGGAGTACAGCGCCGAATGGAGGAAATTGGGGAAGCGGGGGGCATTTTAGTCGTTGATGATTATGCCCATCATCCAACAGAAGTTAAAGCCACTCTTGATGGGGCTGCTGGATGTTGGCCGGACAGGCGCATAATTGCCGTTTTTCAACCCCACCTATATTCCCGCACGCAAGACTTGTGCGACGACTTTGCCAGTTCGTTTTTTGATGCGGATGTGGTTGTAATCATGGATGTCTACGGAGCCCGTGAAGCTCCTGTTGAAGGCGTTTCGGGAGAATTGATATCAAAACGAGCTCATCTTGCAGGCCATCCACACGTAGAATATGTACCTAACAAAGAAGAGTTGGTTGAATTTGTAGTTCGACTTTCGCGCCCGGGCGACGTGGTAATTACGTTGGGTGCTGGCGATATCTGGCGCCTGAATCGTCAGATATTAAGTAGACTACAGGAGGCAAATTGATGACTAAACGTGCTTCCATGTGGAAAAAAATAGCTGGATTCCTGTTTGTGATAGGAATTGGCGTCGTCGGCTACTCGGGCTGGAAATGGTTGAGTCAGGTCACAGTCGTAGAGGTGACCATGCAGGGACTCGTTCACGCACAGGAAGCGGAGGTTAGAGATCTCATCAGGGTGGACACGGGCGCGGTGATGTTCAAACTTGATCCTCAAATATTGGAAGACCGGATTCGCCGCCACCCCTGGATAATGGAAGCACATGTTTCACGGCTCCCGACGGGTTCTTTGGATATTCGAGTTCTGGAGCGTTTTCCGGTCGCTCAGACTCTCGGAAGTGATGGAAGAATCGGATTCTATTTGGATCGTAATGGTTTCCGAATGCCAATAACTGATGCTAAATCGTATCCAGTTCCGATTATATCGGGCGACATTGAAAACTACCATCCCATTATTTCAGTGTCAGACAATTCTTTAAGGGAAATGTTATACCTCCTACCCAGTCTTAGCGAAGAGTCGGATGATATCATGTCCGAAATTCGTCGAGTTGGGACTGGATTTGAAATTCGAACGACTCCCATTGGGAGCCATGAATCGATTCCGGTACTCATGGGTGAATCTGATTACGAGTCCAAATTTAAGCTTTTAGAAGTGTTTTGGGAGCGTGAAATACTTACGCATCAAGAAATTGAATTTGCATCAATCGATCTTCGATTTGCCAGCCAAGTCGTCACGAAGCAGGAACTCAGGCGCCCTATTAAAGAGATCAGCAACTAATGAAAGAACCGAATAACAACCGTATTGTCGTCGGATTAGACATCGGAACCACGAAAGTGTGCGCCGTCGTTGCCACATCCGATGACTTAAATCGCGTGAACATATTAGGAGTTGGGGTAGCGGAATCAGATGGACTAAACCGCGGCGTTGTGGTCAACATTGACAAAACGGTCAATGCAGTACGCGAAGCAATCGAAGAAGCTTCTCGTATGGCGGGCGTATCTGTTCGCACGGTTATTGTAGGCATTGCGGGAGATCATGTACAGAGTTTCCAGTCTCGCGGTGTGGTCACCATATCCAACAGAGATGGTGAAATTTCTGAGTCTGATGTCCAACGCTTGTTAGAGGACACAACTCACGTTGCGATGCCGGCTGATCGTGAAATTCTTCATGTGATACCCCAAGAATTTATTGTCGATGGCCAGGATGGGGTCGCTGACCCGGTTGGAATGAGTGGAGTTCGGCTCGAAGCAAACGTACACATCATTACTGGACTCGTGTCGGCTGCAAAAAACATTTATCGATGTGTTGAAAAGGCAGGTTATCAGGTAGCTGATATTGTTTTAGAACCGCTGGGCTCATCGTTTGCCGTGCTCTATTCTGATGAAAAAGAAGTAGGTGTTGCGCTCATCGATATCGGCGGGGGAACGACGGATATAGCGGTTTTTGAAGACAATACAATTCGCCATACTGCCGTGGTGGCAGTCGCGGGAAACAAAGTTACTGACGATATACGAAAAGGCCTCGGCGTAATGAGAGACCAAGCCGAAGCTCTGAAATGTGAGTTTGGAATCGCCATGTCCGAAATGGCACCTGAAGAAGAAATTGCCATACCGGGTGTTGGCGGTCGAACAGAAAAGCGAGTTGGTCGCAGTACACTCGCGCAAATTATTCAACCTCGTCTAGAAGAGATCCTAGAGATCGCCTCTATCGAGATTAAAAGAAGTGGGTTTTCACGACACCTATCTGCAGGCGCGGTGCTTACAGGTGGTGGTTCCCTAATTCCGGGAACGGCGGAACTCGCTGCAGAAATTTTGGGACTGGATACTAGAATAGGTAGGCCCATGGGGCTAACTGCCGGACTAGTTCAAGAAGTGTCTGATCCCAAATTTGCCACGGCGGTTGGGCTCGTTTTATACGGACTCAGACCCGAAATGATAGGAAGTACCCCATTCCGGACAGATCATCTCGATTCGTCGGGCCCATCTGGAGGTGGGGATAACATGGTAGAGAAGATCAAAAAATCTA
Organism: uncultured Bacteroidota bacterium; assembly: GCA_937876355.1. Classification (GTDB taxonomy): domain Bacteria; phylum Bacteroidota; class Rhodothermia; order Rhodothermales; family UBA10348; genus UBA10348. The sequence goes on from CALFHN010000174.1 coordinate 30,431, forward strand.
TGATGGGTTGGTTCAACGAGCTCTAACCCCCTAACGAATCTGTCGAACGCTCATTCGACACGATTTACATACAGCCAAAACAGAACGACTAGAGGTTTACATGGAGAATTTATTTAGCACTCATTTCGCATTTGACGATGCAGAAAATGAAGAAGCAAAGATTTGCGTGATTGGTGTTGGAGGCGGCGGTGGAAATGCTGTCAACAACATGATCATGAAAGGTATTACTGGGGTAGAATTTTATGCCATTAATACTGATTCGCAGGCGTTGGACAACAATCTTGCGCCCTACAAAATTCAAGCCGGACGAGGCCTTACTAAAGGCCTTGGTGCTGGAGCTAGGCCTAGTATTGGAGCCGAGGCCGTTGAGGAAAGCCGAAAAGACATTGAAAACGCATTGCGCGGGTTCGACATGGTCTTTATTACCGCAGGAATGGGCGGCGGAACGGGTACAGGTGGTGCTCCGATTGTTGCCGCTATTGCGAAAGACTTGGGTATTTTATCCGTTGCCATTGTGACCCGTCCGTTCGAATGTGAAGGTCCAAAACGGGCAAAATTTGCGGGAGCTGGGGTAGATCTGCTTAAAAAGAATGTGGATACCCTCATCATTATCCCAAATGAACGTCTATTGGACATTGCAGATGAAGATACATCGATGCTGGATGCCTTTGGCACAGCTGACGATGTGTTGTACAATGCAACCAGAGGCATTTCCGACCTGATTACGGTGCACGGTCTAATCAACTTGGACTTCGCGGATGTAAAAACAACAATGAGTAATGGCGGCACCGCTATGATGGGAGCTGCCACGGCTAGCGGCGAAAACAGGGCAGAAAGAGCAGCTAAGGAAGCCCTTTCGAGTCCACTTTTAGATGGACTGTCCATAAAAGGTGCTAGAAATGTTCTTGTAAACATTACCGCTGGTCGGACCCTGGGAATTCGAGAAGCGACCGCTGCTACTCGCATCATTCAGCAAGAGGCAGGAGACGATGTGGAAATCATATTTGGTACGGTAATAGACGATCAAATGGAGGAAAATCTCCGCATTACCGTGATTGCTACTGGGTTTGAAAAAAGTATCGTTCCCGAGCAAAGATTACCGGGTAAACGTGTCGAACTGAGCCCCCGCGGAGGATTGGAATTCCCCAGCGTGAATTACAAAGGTGAAGGGAGTTTGAGAGAGTTGGACAAACCAGCGTTTGAACGACGTGGTTCGCATTTGAGCGTGGAACCTATTGGTGGCGATGGCGGATCTGGCTCGACGCGGGTTCGGCTCTTAAACAAGGAAGATATTCAGCCGACTGAATCAAATCCTTCGGTTGAAAAGGAGGTTCCAGCATTTTTACGCAAGATGATGGATTAGAGGGTTGACGTTCTGTTTTGAGTGATTAGTTAAACCTACTGGGATCGAGTCCTCCAGTCTCGATCCCGGCCGTGAGCGCGGCTGGTAAGATTCCCGAGATACGTAGGCTGTACGTGTTTCGGGTAAGGTAGGGTCGGCATGAAAGAGGCGCGGCCCCATGCGGGGCCGCGCCTCTCCTTTTTTGAACCCATATTGAGGAAGTGAACCTCAGGTTTCTTTTTGAAGTACTTCAAGTAAGTGGTTGGGGCGCCCTATTTTAACGCCATGAAATTCGTCTCAATTTCCATACTTCTTGGCTTTCTGGCACTGGCACCCCCAATTGTGGTTTGGGGGCAGGAGGCTCAAGTTACCTTAAGACAGGAGGCAAGAGAATTTCCAGAAGGGTCCGTTCCCGCGCTCCAGGATCTAGGTCCGGGATCCCTTCGGGGAAAAGGGGTGGATTGGGAAGTCCCAGAAGATTATCAAGAGGCAGCTCAGGACCTATTAGAAATGAAGCTTATGGGAGTAAACACGGTGCGAACCGGACTGCTCTTGGACGGTGCTCTTCTTTCCATGGCGGATTCTTTAGGATTATTGATCTACCGCGAGTTGCCTTTTTTTGGCTTAAATGCGCAAATCTTGACAGATTCGCTCGTTGTTTCGGACTCTTTGGTTGCTCTGCTTTTGGAAAGCGGAATAGGTCACCCTTCTGCCGGCCCTATCGGCTTGACACGTCTTTCCGATACAAGCTCAATCAAGGCCTGCGAGGCAATTCGTACAGTAAGTAGTCAAATTAGGGAAGCAGGAGCCCTTTCGTATTACGTCTCCTCCTTTGTAGAGTCTGACGTTTGTTCAGAAGATGTCGATTTTGTGTTATTGGATGCGTTGGATGACGAACACCCCGAATTATTGCTCGATCGCTGGCGATCAGCTCACCGCGCGCCAGCCGGACTGGCGCGCGTAGGAACGCACCTTCTTCCCGGCAGTGAGGCCGGAAGTCTGGTGGTAGGAAGCCTCGAATACCAAGCTCGTTTTCTGGAAAATGTGTTCGCACGAACGAAACACTCCGGGGTAGCTGTCATATTCCTTCATAGGTGGAAAGACGAAAGAGACATCACTGGGCAGATTCCTGATCCATACGGCCGAAAATATGGTCTCTACAATAGAACCGGTGACCCTCGACCTGCCCTTTATGTGATGCGGGGAGTCTACTTAGGCACGCAAGAAACGTTTGCATATGATCGGGGCCAACCGTCACCTAGACCGTTGCATTGGTTCGCGTTAGTTGGTTGGATTTTATTATCGATGATGGCGGTCATTTATGCCGGATCACCTCGATTTCGATCAATCATTCCTAGATATTTCTTCGCTCACGGATTTTACCGAAATGCCGTTCGGGAAGCCCGAGAAGTATTGCCTCTGACATCGACTGCAATATTAACGATTACTGGATTATCCATAGGATTGATAGCTACCCACGTTATTTCCTCATTGCGTGAAACCAAACTTGTCCTACATTTATTTTCGATGATGAATGTTGGAATGCGCTCCTCGCTTACACTGGTGCTCGACGCTCCTTTCGTGTTGGCCATTTTGGCGGGAAGTACGGCCCTGATTGCGATGTCCACGTGGATGGGTATCTGGATAATGGCGTCGGGCAGAAGAAGCCCCCTTTATCCCAGTCAGGCCCTTATGTTGGCGGTTTGGCCTCGCTGGCAGGTATTATTCATTCTACCCGTTGCGATGACGTTTGAATCTGTTGCAGGCACTCCGACATGGGCTATAGCCCTGTTGGCTGCCACTTGGATCGGTTGTGCGTATTGGGCAACGCTTCGGACCGCTTTTG
>CALFHN010000175.1 GCA_937876355.1 uncultured Bacteroidota bacterium
AAGAATGCCACTTGAGCCTATGTGATATTGATATGGGACCAGGACCAAGTCACATGCATCCAAAAGAGAAGAAATCCCATCATTCGAGATATACTCGTCGATCCAAACAATCCTTCCAAACTGCCGCCCAACCTCAACGGCTGTTCGCAATTGTTCGGTATGCCCATGTGCTGACTTTCCTGCAAGGACTAAGACGGTGGTAGCTCGAAGCGTCTCCGGCAAATTTGAAAAGGCCGTTATGGCTTGATAGACACCCTTTCTTTCATCCAAAGACCCAATTAGTAATACAATTTGATCTGAATCTGCAATTTTCAATCTCGCTCGCATAGTCGAAGGGGATTCGTTTGCTTCATAAAACACCGTTCCATCCGGTAGACTTAAGGCGATATTCCGATTGGTTCGGTCATTAATAAATTGAGGCGCATCTGGGTCTAAACAGAAAAGCTTAGTCAATGCCATGTTGCTCAGAGCACTTTTCAGAATAACCCACTTGCGCCAGTTTTGGACTCGGTTCTTCCAAGTTAAAATTGGATAATGAAAACTGGCTCGGAAGTAGATTCCAGAAATAGTAATTTTGTTTGGATAAGGTGTAGGCCCATCTCTCAAAACGCTGGATACGTGTTTTTTTTGCTGAACAGATGGAATCTTGGCGGTTGCAATTGCGCGTTGGCAATGATCAAAAAACATGCATACGATGTGATCAGGATTCAATTTAATGGACTCAAGCATCGCTTTTTTATGGGCCGAATTGGCTTTCAACAATCCTTTCCATCCACTCAGCCCATTTACATCCAAATCCAGCAAATGTAGAACCAAACCGTTTTCAGATTCAGATTGAATCCAGTTGCAAAAGTCTTCGTGTACCCGGGCAAAATGATTAGTGGTCACAACCGTGAGCTGGCCTTGAAACCCCGAGTCAATCCAGTAACGACACAAGATTTCCAAGTACGAACGGTGATGTCCCGCATCGTACAGATCTAACAATACAATGTGATGTTTGGATCGCTTTTGATTTTCTAGAATCATCTCAAGAATAGCTCTCCGCACTTGAATCAGAATCGGTAGACTCAATCTTCAAATTGGCACGGTTCAAGGAATAACACCCTCCAGCAATCCCTGTCACAAGACCAAGCAGAAGAGTGGCGTCGTTAAGGTAGAAGGGGTTCGAGGTGAGGGTTGCCAAAAGCAACGTGGCCATAATACCAAGGATAGCTTGGCTTGAAGTCAGCACTAGTCGGTCTTTGTGCTCGGATCTAACCACAGAAAAAATTCTTCGAATTAGCGTACCTAAAAAACCAAAAAACAAGCACACTCCCCAGATTCCAAACTGATACCAAATGGCCAAATACCCGTTGTGAATAAAGGACTTAGCGTTAGAATTTTCGTACGTTATATCAAAAAAGCGGTATGAAACGCCGAGTCCATGACCTAGGACCGGGTTTGATTTTATTTGCTCCCAAACGGCTTGTGTTTCTAGGAAACGATTTACGAGTGAAATGTCCTTGGATGCGGCGGATCCAATAGAGGCGACACGGTCTAAAAGTCCTCCGAAGACCAGCGTGATGAGGTCTCCAAATAACACCATAGCAATAATTAAAACAGATCCAGCAGTTAGGGCTCCAGTGAGAATTAGCCGATTTCTATCTTTTTTCGATACAAATAACAGTAGAATCAGAGACCCAAATAAAACGGCTACCCAGTACCCTCTGCTCTGGGTAAGGATTAGGCCGCCGATAAATGCGACGTAGAGACCCAAAAAGAAAAATTTGGCAGCCCATTTTCGAGCATACAAATACAACGATAGGGCAAAAAAGGATGTTGCTGCAATTTGAGCTGTATTGGTCACAGCGCGACCCTTCACCACTTGCCAAGCTTGTTCGGCATCGGACAGAATATTGGAATACTGATAGAAATTTCGACCCAAAACGAAAAGGCCCAGGACCCCAACTACAAAAACCATCCAGTGAAGTCCATATCGATTGTCTTCAATCGCTTCTTTTACAGGGAAATAAAATGCAAAAAGCGATAGGGAAGACCATTCCCCGATGAACATTTTTACAGATCCGCCAAACAGTAAAGTGAGGGGAAAGGTTAATGACATCAGCAGCAAAAACACGAATAAAAACTTGTCCTCAACTCGAACAAAAACGGGTTTCTCCATCAGAAACAGGCGCTTGAAAAACCATACTCCCAAAAATGCTAGATAATACAAACCATAAAAAACCTCTGCAGGCTGGATACCATCTTCAAAATCGGCCACTAAAATGAAGCAGCATAAAACAGTTACTAGGTTTAACAAAGGGCGTTGAAAAAGAAACCACGCAGCCACTCCGCCCAATAAAACCACCGGGATAAACGGCAATATCCAGTCTACCTTCCAGGTAATGAATAGCAATAGAAGCATGCCCAAGCCAAAGGCGCTGTACAACAACGCCGTTCCCCAACTATAGAGCCAGCGATCCGAAGGTCCTCGGGATGATATGAGTCTCGACGCGTCCACGAAATGGCCTATCGGCCTGATGAATCGCGAAGGCGCGCCGCAAAGCGAGCGCTATTGCGGCGCCACCAATCCAAGACGAGTACAAAAATCAAAGCCAGAATAAAACCAGAAAGGGCAGCAGCCACTACTATTATCATGCGCTTCGGCTTATTCTTTTTATATGGGGCCACTGCTTCATCAACAACCTGCAACGCTTGAGCCTTCCGTTCCTCTTCAAATCGAGCTTGCTCCAGCATGGGGGCTACAAATTCGAGAATTTTCTCTTGAATCATGCGATCCATGGTCAGATTAAGATATTGACGGACCATTTCGGGCGCCTCTTCCTGTGAAACCGGCATGACAATTTCCCGTCCGTCCATTGCGCCTTGAAATGACTGCTGTGCCGCATCAACAAACGTTTGCATGGTTTGCACTTGCTTGTTTTCTGGTCCAAACTGAGTCTTTAAGGCTTCAAGTTGGATTTCGTATTGAAGCGTGTTTGCCCTCAGATCTGCCAGCTGGGTGAAATAAGCTTCTGTTTGGGCCTCAAGGTCCATAACCCCATATCGGCGTTGGAAATTTGCCAAAGAATCGAGCAAGCTCGCCCGATCTTGTTGTGCCTTCAGATAGCGTGATTCGACGTATTGTCTAAAATTACCAGCCGTTTGTGTGGTGAGGCGGTTATTTACTTCATCTAAAAGACCCACATAAAAATTAGACATTTCAGCTGCCCGTTGCGGATCCTGGTCTAAAACCTCAACAGATAAAAAGTCAAATTCGTCATCGATCACAAACTCAACATTGTCGGCAAGGCCTTTTAAGGTTTCTTCAAGTGGAAATTTCGCTTCATTATTATCGTAAACCGTGATCAGATCAAATTTTTCGACAATCTGAACTTGAACATTTCGGCTTTCTAGAATGGAAAGGAATCGGATGTAGTCTCCGCCGCCGGTGCCCAAGAGGGACTGCGCCGCCGAGCCTAGATCGCCAAGAAGGGCGGAAGCGAGGCCGCCGCCACTAGACTCCGATAACAAAAGGCGCGAGCTCGCTTTGTACCAATTTGGAAGAAAAAGACTAATTATTACTGACAAAACGGCAATTATTGCCGTCGTCACAATGATAAAGCGTCGCCAGTTATACAAGACGCCCAGCATATTCCACCACTCGGCCCCAATTTGGTCGCGTTCCGCATGGAGGGTCCCATCGTTACTCGTCTTCGCCGGCATGTCCATCTTTAAAGAGTTTTGATCTTTCATAATTATTAACGACGAAGGCTGACTATTAGCACAATCAGGGAGGCCAAGGTTGCAACGCTTTGTAATGCAGTTTGAACGGTTTGAAATCTGGCATCGATCTTTATTCGACTTTCTTCAATCACAAGCCGTTGTAGTTCGGCATTGTCAGCAACTGGTTTCAGTCGGTCTACAAAAATCACGTCGCCAGAATACACCAAGCCTGCTGCCATTTCTGAATAGCTCCCAGTGGCTGGGTTGACAATAAATACGCGATCCGCAGATGTCGATCTGCCCCCAGCGGCAGCAATGTAATATTCAGCCGACATTCCAGGTTGAACCGGCAAATATCCTGGTTGATTGACCTGTCCCAATACGTACACGGATTTAACATCTTTAGGGATGATAATTCGATCGTCTGCTTCGAGGTAAACTGGTTTGGCTTCATCGGCCAAGGCGTTCATTAGATTTACGGAAACCCGGTTTTGAAGTCCCGATTCGAAAGCAAAATAGGCTCGACTTAGAAAACCGAGGTCGGTCAAGCGAAGTTGTTGCTTGTACGAGGAGCTGTCAGAGCTAAGCATCCTTTGATATACGTCGGCCTGAGCTTGGTAACGGTCTACGTTCGCCGGAATTGAGCTACTGGAACGAGCGCTTCTTTCGATATACGCTCCTCGAAACAACGCATCCGATTTCGGGCCTCCAGCGGCCAAGATAAGCTCCTTAAGAGTCGTTTTACCTGACACGATGGGATAGGTACCTGGGTACTCGACGCGGCCCTCAACACTCACAAGTCCATGGCTCTCATCGGTTTGCGACACGGAGACGACATCGAGCGCTTGTAGCTCAAAATCGCCACCTTTACTACCAATTGATTCTTCCGGTGAAAAAGAAAACGTTTGAAGAACGCCGTTTGCAGCTCGAGAAACTCGAATTTCACGTACGTTTGGACTGTCTGGAATGCCCCCGGCAATTCGAATGAGGTCAGAAAGTCGGTCCCCTGTTTTGAAGTCGTACCGACCGGGAAACGGTACATAACCACCCACCGAAACGGAACCATAATTTGGATCGTAGGCGGGCACGTTAATAACATCTCCGTCAGTCAAATACGGATTTGCATCACGGTCTCCGATTGCGTAATAACGCACCAGATCGACGGCGCTGATTGATCCGTCACGGTGAACTAATTCAATATTGCGAAGCGACGGACGAAATTCGGAGTAGGAAACAGAGGCCGTATCGGCCAAGGCAAATTCTAATACGCTTGAAACCCGGGCAACGGGTAGTGCCAAATACCTTCCAGGACGAGGCACGGCGCCTGAAACATGCACGTAAAATTGCCGGGTTTGTACTAAAGCGACATCCACAACCGCCATTGCAAACGAAGTTCGCAGAGCAGCCAACATGTCTTCTCGGGCCTTTTCGAGTGTTAATCCCGCTACGGGTACGGCGCCCGCATCTGGAAGTACAATCCGGCCATCTATACCAACGGAGACAGGGGTTGCAGTAGCAACTTGTCCCGATACCGAGATGGAGAAACTATCTCCAGGCCCAACGATGTATATGGAGGGGTCGACCGCCCCCTCAAGCGGGATCCCTGCTGCAGACATTGACCCTGCCGATAATCGCTGCTGAAGCAACAGAAGCGGATTCGTATTAGTTGGATCTAGTCCAGTGGTCGCTGACCCACCTGAAATCTGGGCCCAGGATTGCTGGCCAGTTATCGCAACGAAAATGATGCAAATGAAAATTGCTACGACCAGCTTTGAACCCGTCCGCATAGGATTAATCATTTTGAACATAATGGGGAATTTCACGATCGAAAGTACAACGATTCGATGGAGGAACCCGCTTTCATGAAGCGGTTGATCAGAGATCGTTATCATCGAATAACGTGGCTACAAAATGGTTCACAAAAAGAACAAGAATTGGTAGCGTGTGCAAAATAGGCAGTTGTAGTTTTCTGGGCTCTCGATAGGAGCTAACGAAAGAAATGGTCTATTTTTCGTTAAACTACGTTATATCTAGTGCCTGCGCAATCAACATTTCAGTCTATTGAAAAGCTTAACGTCACCAGCCTTTGCCAAAATCAATCTAGGATTGCGGGTTCTTCGCAAGCGGCAAGATGGTTTTCATGGCCTAGAAACCGTTTTTTTGAGGATTGGATGGAAGGACGAACTAACTTTTTCTCAGGTCGAATCCACCAAGGAACGCGCGTATTCGGTTTCTAACTCCGATTTAGGAATGATCCCATACCAATTTGCAGGTCCCATCGTTTCTTTGTCCTGTTCTGATGAAAGGTTACCCGTAGACGATGGGAATCTATGCATGAGGGCTGCAATAGGTCTTTTGGCAGAACATTCCCGAATGGCGCCCCCCGAACCGCAACCAGATCGCGTCCCACGTCATCTTTTCGGAATACAGATGCAACTTGACAAACGGATTCCGTTTGGAGCCGGCTTGGGCGGAGGATCTAGTGATGCGGCCACTGTACTTATTGCGTGTTCGCGGTTGTGGGGAATGAACTACGACTTGCACTCAATTGCTGGCAGAATAGGATCCGACGTCCCATTTTTTTTGGGTTCTGGAGTAGCTCTTGGCACTGGAAGGGGGGAAGTCCTTTCGGAAGTTAATTTTCCTCGTGCGCTGCTAGGGACTAGATTGCTCATCGTTGTGCCTGATCAACGAGTCAGTACCGCGGAGGCGTACCGAGATGTCGTTCCAAATTCAAGACATCGAGTTGATTTGAATGCGTTGGTCGCTGAGGGCACACTTTCAGACTGGGGTGAGCATCTCACCAATGATTTTGAACCCAGTGTTTTCGGTCGATATCCCATTGTGCTGAATATAAAACAGGAGCTTTTACATTCGGGTGCCGCCTTTGCGTTGATGTCAGGATCGGGCTCCGCTGTATTTGGGGTATTCAGTTCTCAAGACGAGTCCCTTCAGACTTTGGACGCCCTTCGTGTTAAATGGCCTTCTTTTTCATATTGGGAAGGAGCGGCTGACTCGGCAATCTAACTATTGGGGGGTCCGCACCTACCAATCCAGGCGCCCACGCCGGCTTTCATCAGCTTTGAGACTATCGGCAGGGCCTGCATTTTGTTGATCAACCGTAAACCGAGACGGAGTTGGAAAGCGGCTGTTTTTTGAAATAAACGTCTCGTTTTCGCCAGTCAGTAGAGTCATGAACGACCCAACTACGTGCAATGACGTGTGCGCTCCTTGGCCCCAATACTCAGATCTGAACCTGAAACTAGGATCGTTAAATCCAACCCATGAACCAATCACCAAATCAGGATGAGCCATCATAAACCACGTATCCGCAGCATTTTGTGTCGTTCCTGTTTTGCCAGCGATGTCATAATCACCCATTCGATACTCGGTAATCATTCGGGTTCCGGACCCGCCATTCATTCGAATTACCCCCCTCAGCATATCTATCATCGTGTACGCAGTGGCCTCCGATAACGCTTCGCGAGGAGAAGGGGTAGCTTCGTACAAAAGATTTCCCATTCGATCTTCGATTCGCCAAATCAAAGTGGGTTCATACAACAACCCGCCATTGGCAAATGCACTATATGCTGAAGTCATCTCCAAAAGACGCACATTGCTGGTTCCAAGTGCAAGAGAGAGCACTTCATCTATTTCGGTAGTAATCCCTAATCGTTTTGCGTAAAAAGCCACCTGAGACGGTCCTACCAATTCTATCAATCTCGCAGAGATGGTGTTTTTGGATTGCGCCAATCCTTCCCGCAATGTCATAGGTAGGCCTGAAATGAAGCTAAAATTACCCGGCGTCCACAATATTCCATTCGCATCCATAATCTTGACGGAATCATCCATCAGAGTCATATAGGGCGAATACCCGTTATCGATAGCTGCTGTATACAGAAATGGCTTAAATGTTGAGCCAGCCTGTCGTTCGGCAATGGACACATGATCGTACCAGTCCTTATCCAGGCTTCGACCGCCAATCCACGCCTTGATAAAGCCTGTTTGAGGGTCCATCGCCACGAAACCGGTTTCCAGTCTGGTCTTTTCTGATTTTACGGAGTCCATAAAGGCAGAGTCGTCCATAAGGCGTTTAAGAACATCATCCCTGTTTTCGCCTCGACCGACTTCCCGTCGATACCGATCGGTATTTTTTGCGCTATTCCTTAAAAGTGTTGGATTTTGTTTCCAAAAACCGGCCCATGGTGCTGCTGATTCACCAAGATAGGCGCAAGCTTGGGTGCTCAAAACTCGATTGTCGTCGCCCGTCCTATCACTCCATTCCCAATCCGCTACTGCTTCAAGGCAAGGAAGCACTTTGTTAACCGCCGTTTGAACCATAGCCTGCATGCGCGAATCCAACGTGGTGTAGGCCACTAGACCGTCGTCGTAAATATCTAGGCCATTTTGTTTCGACCATATGACCAATTCCTTGCGTACAGCTTCAGCAAAGTGCGGCGCCAAGCTCTGCGTAATCGCCGTCGAATTGTACACCGCACCGACCGAATCTGCGCGATGCTCATCGAGATATGCCGGATCCAATAAGTCTCGCTTGATCATTTGAGAGAGCACAACATTTCTGCGAAGCCTTGCTCGCTCAGGATTACGAACGGGGTTGTACCACGTCGTTCCCTTCAGCATGCCCACTAACATGGCACTTTCGGATTCATTTAAGTCCATGGGTGCTTTGGCAAAAAACATGCGGGCTGCAGCCTCAATTCCAAATGCTCCGTACCCATATTCGACGGTGTTAAGATACATTTCGATGATTTCGGCCTTGGTATAACGACGTTCCAATTGAACTGCCGTCACCATTTCCTTCATTTTACGACCCACCGTTTGCTCAAATCCGATTCGAGAATTGTATAGGTTTCGCGCCAACTGCTGCGAAATGGTGGAGCCACCTTGCGTGTCAAAACCGGGTATGTGAAGCTTGGCCAGCACGGTTTGAGTTACTGACGATGCGGTTCTGAAAATGTCTAGTCCCCAATGGTCGTAAAACCGATGATCTTCGGTAGACCAAAGTGCGTTGATGACGTGCGGACTGATGTTGTCGTACGTGGCCCAAGACCTGTTTTGGCGGGCAAAACGGGCCAATTCCTTCCCATCAGCCGTGTATGCGATGGTGGCCAATTGAAATTCAGGGTTTTCGATCTCCGTCAGCGGAGGAAGCTCATCGATAAGCGATAAAAAATAGCCACCCAAAATCAGGGTAATAGACAAGAGCAAAAGGACGATATATGAGAGGAACGAGGCAGCTTGCACCTTTCGTTCGTCATCAAATTTCTTTTTCCAGAAACCGTAAATAGGAAATTTGAAACTAGTTTTTCCTTTACGAGAACCAGAATCTTTGAAGTACTTGGAAAGCTCTTCGTCGGAATATGACCGCTTAGCCATGGATTTTGGGTTTGAATGGGCTTCAAATGTCAAACGTCGATACTGACAAAAATGTTGTCCGCATCTAAAAAATCACTTCGCTTACCGAAATCAATTTGTTGGATGTCCATCGGTTCAACCGAACGCGATCGGTTAACGTTACGAACGTCCGGCCCTCGTACCAATCGCCGGTGTTGACGTAGAGGCCTTTCTGCTGATCTTTTTCCGAGGTCTCTGGGGCGGCGATTGAGTCGGGCCTTGAGTCGGGCCCTGAGTGCCGTGCCGGTGAGGGGATGGATTCGGGCCCTGAGTGCTGTGCCGGTGCGGGGATGGATTCGGGCCCTGAGTGCTGTGCCGGTGCGGGGATGGATTCCAACGATGCAAAATGGCAATGTCCCATGACTACCAAATCACTTTTATTGTTCGTAATCAATGACTCAGCATGCGATCGAAGTGCCTCCACTGTCAGAGGGTCGGGTTCAAAACTCGCCAATTTTCTCGAAACTTCGGATGCCAATACGTGACCCAGCCCAAAAGGCAAAAAGGTTCGATATAACGAATACGCCCATGGCCTATCAGAAATATATCGCAAAAAACGAACCGTAGGAGCATGATTTGCAACTAGATCGCCATGTTCCAACCACACCCTTTTGGATCGCCAGATGATTTGCTTAGGGAGCCGGAATACGGGGACATTGAGAATGGTCTGGATATGACTCAGGTGCCAACGGTCATGGTTTCCAGCGAAATACGTAACGTCGATGCCAATTTCAATCAATTCGTTGGCCAACGAAGTCCAAAGTCTCACAGGTTGGGGAAGTCGCCCCGGATACTCAATAAAAGCGTCAAAAGTATCTCCCAAAAACACAACCTGTTTTAGCTGCGGTTTCAAAAATTCTATGCACGCCCGAAGATCACCTAAGCTTTGCTTATCGCTGGCCGGGACTTTTCCCAAGTGCAAATCTGAGAGAATTAAAATCACTAATTATTGCTGGAAGCGGCGTTGAGCGGTAATTGACCTGTGACTTTAGGGATTACGCGCTGTAAAGGAAGAGTTAGAAGTTCAGGTTTCTCATTCTCCTCCGGGATCGGTCGGGAATATACAGGTTTCGGCGGGTAACGGTAATCTGCAGGTGCCTTGAACTTACTTGTTTGGAGATATGCTCCTGGACCCTTGGTCGCCCTTTCTAAGAAATCTCCTACGAGTAAAAGCGCATTATGCCCCCCTTGGCCCCAATAATTAGATTGAAACGCGATTCGCTGGTCATTAAATCCTACCCAGGCTCCGACCACGAGGTCGGAATGCATCGCAATAAACCAACCATCGGCATTGTTCTGCGTGGTACCCGTTTTGCCTGCGAGGTCACCACGAACTCCAAATCTATTTCGGATGGCAGCGCCGGTGCCTCCGTCAATTACATCACGCAACATGTCGATCGTAGTGTAAGCTGTCTGAGAGCTTATGGCTTGATGAGGCTCGGAAGGAAAAGTGGCGATAACCTCACCATTTCTGTCCTCAATAGATGAAATGACTGAAACATTTCGATAAGTACCATAGTCGGCAAAGGTGGAATAGGAATGTACCATTTCCAAAAGTGTGGTTTCGCTCGTTCCAAGTGCTATCGAAGGTACCGGTAACATTGGTGAAGTTACTCCCATCTTTCTCGCAAGATCGATCACTCTTTGTGGGCCAATTCGTGATATAAGATGCGCTGAAACGGTGTTTTTCGACCACGCCAAGCCCTGTCTTAACGTGACCAGCCTTCCGCTAGCTCCGCCGCCCAAGTTCGTAGGTCGCCACGTCTCTCCTCTGGTGTTTGTTGTGAATGTTTTAAGCCTATCCTCCACCAAATAATATGGCGAAAAGCCCGAATCAAGGGCTGCAGCATATAAAAACGGTTTAAAAACCGAGCCCGGTTGACGCATTGCAGAAGCCACCTTATCAAACTGATCAATATTGTAGTTTCGGCCACCAACCCATGCTTTAACTTGGCCCGAATGGGGGGCGATTGCCACAAATCCAGCTTCAAGCTGAGCCTCCGCCGTCCTGGCTTCAGCCATAAAAACGGGGTCACTCTTTAGTGAGGCCAAAGCTCTAGCTTCGTTTGGATCAGATTCAATTAAGGCCTGGTAAGCTGCCGTCTTCCGTAACAAATCGTTTTCGATTGGTTGATGGGTTCGCCAAAACGTAGCGTTTGAACGGGAGCCAGGAAGTCCAAACTCTCTGGTGATTACATTTTGCAGGTCCTGGGATTGTTTAGCTACGGCCTCAACTGCAAGACTCTGCAAGTATGGATCGAGCGTTGTTCGAATTTTCAGCCCGTCTTCCTTCAGGTCATAGCCGTTTTCAGAAGCCCACTGTTCTGCAACTTTCCTGACATAATCCACAAAATGTGGCGCATTTGAGTCGGAAGGGTCATAAATGGAAGGATTAAGGCCTAGTGGACTCACAACCGCTTCCAGGGCCTGGGTTGAAGTAATCATCCCCGATTTTTTCATCCTCAAGAGCACGATATTCCTTCGCTCTTTCGCGACAGCAGCATTCGAAAAAGGGTTGTACCGAGATGGTCCTTTTAAAATTCCCACCAGGAGGGCGGCTTGGCTAAGGGTTAAGCCTGCAGCAGTCGTGGAAAAAAACGTTTGGAAGCCGCTTCAATCCCGAAACTATTGCTTCCAAAAGCGACTGTGTTTAGATATAACTCAAGCGTTTCATCTTTTGAAAACTGAGATGTGATGCGCCGCGCCATCAATATTTCCCGTGTTTTACGCTCAGCCAAATTGTTCTGTTTGGCGGAAGGGAAGTAGTTGCGAACCAATTGCATGGTTATGGTCGAAGCGCCTTCCGGGTCTCCATTAATCGTATGCCAGGCTGCACCCACGATTCGTCGAAAATCGACCCCATCGTGATCGTAAAACCGATGATCTTCAGCAGCGATTAAAGCCTGGATTGCAACGGGCGCAATCTGATTTAAGCTTACAAATTTTCGACGCTCGCCAAATACATGACCAAGCTCTGTCCCATCGCTAGAATAAATAACCGACGATTCTGGGAGCAACGATGCCGGGTTTTCAGGTAACTCAGGTAGCGCTTTGGATTGGGTTTGAACAAAGTTGTAAACCTTGGTCCCACCCACAATCATCATGAGCAGCATCAAAATCGAAAACGCCCTAACACTTCGGTACAACAAACTTCGCTTCCGGATTTTAGACAATCGCAGAGGGGCGGCTGTTGGCTGGGCCAATTGATCAATTGTTCGAAAGCCGTCATCTCTAACTTCTGGAATGGAGCGGGGGCCGGCGGGTGCCACGAATTGCCCGTGATTTCGGGAATGTACACCATTTTGAGCGACTAGGACATTTTGAGAGGGCGGGCCCTGATATATGCGGGGTGGCGCAACTGCCGCAACGGCTGCAACGGGCGCAACGGGCA
This sequence comes from uncultured Bacteroidota bacterium, assembly GCA_937876355.1. Classification (GTDB taxonomy): domain Bacteria; phylum Bacteroidota; class Rhodothermia; order Rhodothermales; family UBA10348; genus UBA10348. The sequence goes on from CALFHN010000175.1 coordinate 12,512, forward strand.
AAAAGTGGAAATCGTTAGTTTCTGGCCTTAATACGGTATTGAGAGAAATAGCCTTATTGGCAGGTTTATGTCCCCCAGCCTGTCCTAATTGAGGATTGCCCCAAAATTCTGTCTTTCTATTCCAATCCAAAATGGAGGGGTCCGATAGCTCATCAATTGGACTTGACGTACTGTTTGAGAGTAGTGAAGATGCTACACTGCTTGATGGATCAAAACCGTGAACGTTTTGAACATCAATTGTCGATTCAAAGGGGTCTCTGATTCCAGACACTTTTGCAGCGGTTCTATCGATCGAGACCTGATGCTTGGCACGGTTCGGGATCTTCCAATTATTTTTAGGAGAGGTCCATAGATCTACATGGTTCCAAATTGGCCATGCGCGCACATCATTACTTAAAAGGTTGGAAATCTTTAAGTCGACATCACGATTACGGAGAGAAAAATGGATTTCATTCGCACTCTCGAAGCGTTCTGAGTATTCAGAAGCATCATCTTCCTCAATATGCAATACGACTGGTTTCAACATTTTTGCGATATTCCTTACCGAATAATAACCAATATTCGCTCATTAGGTGATTGTCGCGGCAATTGTATCAGTGAGAATCCGCTAACAAGCCTCTTTTTGGCGCCACCTCCCATCAAAAGCCTGGCTCTTTTCGAGAACTAAATTCAGATACATAGGTATTCCGAGCGAGCTAAAACAGCCATTGCCAAAACTCAACTATGTACCAAGGCACCTATCAGCCCCCCACACAATTTGCTGTATTTCCGCCGGTTATCAAGAACCTGTTGATTTTAAATTGCCTTTTGTTTTTGGCTCAGATCGTACCTGAGACCAATAATATTTTGATTTATTGGTTTGGGCTTTGGCCCTTAGGAAGTGCTCCCATTCCTTTGGGGCAATTCTGGCCGTGGCAGCTGGTCTCTTATGCCTTCCTTCATGGTAATTTTTCTCACCTCCTTTTCAACATGTTCGCGTTGTGGATGTTTGGAGTTCAGGTTGAAAACACGTGGGGATCGCGTCGATTCGCGGTGTTTTATTTTGTGTGCGTGATTGGCGCTGCTGTTTTACAAATTATTGTTGCGAGTACAGGTGCGGGATGGTACCCAACTATTGGAGCTTCCGGTGGCGTTTTTGGTCTCCTTTTGGCGTTCGGAATGATGTTTCCTGATCAGCCTATTTACCTGTACTTCTTATTTCCCGTCAAAGCGAAGTGGTTCGTTATCGGGTACGGACTCATCGAATTATACGCCGGGGTTAGTGGATCGAGTACGGTAGCCCATTTTGCGCATCTTGGCGGGATGATGTTTGGCTTTATTCTTATTCAATATTGGAGAGGTCGCTTGCCGTGGAAGCCTGAACAGCGAATGTTTTGGTAAGTTGTCGGCTAGATTTGATCTATTTTGCGATCAAGGAAATGGGGCCGAAGGCCTTAAACATCGCTCCATTGGGGTATTGTATTTATTGATTCAACATGTCTGACTCCATCAATCGATTCAAACTGTGGTTCTATTCTCAACCCAGGGCACTGAGGGCATTATTAGCTGTCAACGTAGTCGTTTATCTGCTTTGGCAACTTGTATTCATTCATTTTGAGGCAACCCAAGGCTTCTTTCTTCGGCATTTAGCACTAAATCCAAACGTCCAAACCATCATTTTTGAGCCGTGGCAGCTCATTACGTACGCCTTTTTACATCTTGATCCTGGATTGGGCGGCCTTCTGCATATTTTGTTCAATATGTTATGGATAGTCTGGATAGGGAAGGACTATGAAGCACTTTATGGTCCCGGTCGATTGCTTGGTATTTACCTACTTGGTTCCGCGGGAGCCGCCCTTTTGACCGTACTGTTGCATTTTCTATTCCCTGGTGTGGCTGTTTTTGGAGGAATTGTTCATGGTGCGTCCGGAGCAGTTCTTGCCACTATGACTATGGTTGGAATTCATCATCCGGAACAGCGAATCGGATTGATGTTCATTGGGGTTGTCCGGTTGATTCACGTTGTACTCGGATTTATCGCATTGGACATTCTCTTTTTGTCGGGGGGAGGGACTTCCATTTCAGCGCATTGGGGTGGAGTTTTAACTGGTTATTTGTGCGGGGTACTCGTGCTCAAAGGAGCAAACCCAACGAGCTGGGCGGACGTTGTCTTTAAGACAAGCGTGCCTGGAAAAGATGCGCGCCACAGAAGTAGCGGCTCAGGATACGGCGGCGGCTCAGGACACGGCGGCGGCT
>CALFHN010000176.1 GCA_937876355.1 uncultured Bacteroidota bacterium
AATCCCATCCTCACAATATTGCAATTACCAAAGAAGCTCCGAATTACAGTACCCGGTCCTAAATACGACATGACCTTGTCTCGAAGCGATCGATTGCGTCAGAAGGCTCTTCTATTCACAGAAGGGGCAATGATCATCTCGCGAAATTCTGATATCCGTTGGTTGACTGGATTTTCGGGTTCTAGCGGCGCAGTTTTGATCACCAACAGCGAGGTTCATGTATTTACCGATGGACGCTACACCGAACAGGTAGCAAGGGAAACTATTGGATGTCTTACGCACATCGATCAGGGAAATGCAGTCTCGAATGCGGCTAAATATGCCCACGGAATTGGCATAAGAGGACTTCAAATTCAGTGGGAAGACTTGTCCCATGCTGCTGTCCAAAAATTGACACGCGAATTTCCAGAGCTCAAACTAGAGGACTTTAAGTACAAAATAGATCGATTCAGAGGTGTAAAGGAAGATTTTGAACAGGACACGATCCTGCGAGCACTTAGAATTACCGAACAAACCCTGAGTGATTGCCTACCACTGGTTCAAGAGGGTATGTCGGAATTGGCCCTTGCGGCTGAAATCGACTATACACAGCGCAAATTGGGAGCAGAAAAGAGTTCATTTGAGACCATTGTTGCATTTGGAGCACAAACGGCACTTCCTCATGCTCGCCCCGGTAATAATAAGCTCAAAAGAGGAGAGCCTATCCTTTTAGATTTTGGCTGCGTTGTCGATGGCTACGCCTCCGATATGACCAGAATGGCTCATTACGGCCCTCCGTCACCTGAATTTAGTAACACCTATGAAATCGTACTTCAAGCACTTAACAAGGCGACCGCGTGCGCGCAAGCAGGAATAACGGGCAAGGAATTGGACGAAACGGCAAGGCATCTTTTTCGAAAGGAGGGACTTGAGTCTTTTTTTAGCCACAGTCTCGGTCATGGCGTTGGGCTTGATATTCATGAATGGCCAGCGGTTTCCTCGAGAAACGAAGAAGAGTTACCTTTGGGAAGTGTAATCACTTTAGAACCAGGGTTATATTTCCCAGGACAGTATGGAATTAGAATTGAAAATATGGTTCGCTTGGACTCTGTAGGCTGCACGACTTTGAATACATTGACCACTAATTTGATCGTCTTATGAGTCTTTCTTCACATTTTATACCTTTTACTCATCCGGTACAGCTTACCCCAGAAGAAGCGGTGGTCCGGTCTCAAGAGGTGCTGAAAACGCTTGAAGGCCGACGAACAGTTAGGGATTTTAGTCCTGATCAAGTTCCGGTCTCGATCATCGAAAATTGTCTCAGGGCCGCATCTACGGCCCCCTCAGGTGCTCACAAACAGCCGTGGCACTTTGCTGTAGTACATGATTCGGCAAAAAAGCGGGCCATTCGAATCGCCGCTGAAGACGAGGAAAGAGAATTTTACGGAGGAAAAGCTCCGGATGAATGGATTCAAGCGCTCAAGCCTTTTTCAACAAACGCGGATAAGCCGTTCCTCGAGATCGCTCCTTTTTTGATTGGAATCTTTGCCAGGAATTATGACATTCAGGATGATGGTTCTCGGTTAAAAAACTATTATGTATCAGAATCCGTTGGTATTGCAACGGGAATGTTAATCGCGTCGCTGCATCAATGCGGGCTAAGCACGTTGACCCATACTCCTAGCCCGATGGGTTTTTTAAACCAAATTATGGAACGGCCAACTCATGAAAGAGCGCTGATTCTATTAGTCGTTGGGTATCCCGCTGAACATGCAAAAGTGCCTCTGTTAAAGCGGAAAGAACTTTCCGAATACGCCTCTTTTTTGTAAGTACCATGTCTCAAGTACGCAAACGGCATGTATTGGTTATTGCCTATTACTTTCCTCCCTTGGGGCTGTCAGGCGTCCAGCGAGTCGCTAAACTCGTAAAATATCTTCCTGAAAACGGCTGGCGAGTAACTGTTCTGACTCCAGAAACGGCCTCCTATTTTGCCTTTGATAATGGACTGTTGCGCGATCTTGAGACCAACCCCGACATTAGAATTGTACGCACAGCGAGCCTGGATCCAACTAGGATTGGAAATACCAGGGAAAAACAGACAATCGCCTTCCCTGAGGAACGTTCTCGTCAATTCTTGAGCACTTTGAGCCAATGGATGCTCCTTCCTGATAATAAGATTGGTTGGAAACCATTTGCCGTTAAAAAGGCTCGTGAAATTATGGAATCCGACCCATTTGATCTCGTCTTTGCCACAGCCCCGCCATATACCTGCTTACTGATTGGTAAAGCGATTGCCACTAAAGACAAGCTTCCACTTGTAGTCGATTATAGGGACGATTGGGTTGATAACCCAAGGCACACATACCCGACCGCTTGGCACCGCAAGAAATCGGCGAAGATGGAGAATAAAGTGCTGCAAGGCTGCCAACATGTCTTTTCAATAAACGAGTCTATATCAAGCGCCATAAAGTCAAGGAATGCAGGAAGCAA
>CALFHN010000177.1 GCA_937876355.1 uncultured Bacteroidota bacterium
AGCCGACATTACAATGATTCCAATTTGTTTTCCTACAGCAGCATTTGAATCGTTCCCTGAAGCGGCCGACTTGCCCTCAGCCTTGGACTTACCCTGCGTCACAGGCGGCCTGTTCAGGACACCCAAACGTTGTGCTCCAGACGAACCTAAGGAACCCTGAGAGTCCTGGGAGCCCTGGGAGCCCACCTTTTGAATTGCGCTCCCACATCGACTGCAAAAATTGGAATCACCAGGATTTTGCCATCCACATTGATTACAAAACACAGTGTCCGTTTTTATGTCCTCAACAGGAATGCTTGTGTCATCCTGCGAATCAACTTGTTCAAGTACAGCCTCAGTAGACTCCCCAACAGAGGTGCCGCATAAATCGCACATGGTACTCCCGTCGACTAGCCGAGCGCCACACGAATCACAAACTATGTTCATATTTTCTGTTTAACCAATTGCCTCGTCAACTTCCTTTCGAAAATCCTTCGAAGGCTTGAACGAGGGAATATTTGACGCAGCTACCGGAACGGGTGTATTTGTTCTTGGATTGCGCGCTGTTCGAGCTGCCCGATGCTGGACAGTAAACGATCCGAATCCTCGGAGGTCAATTCGACCACCATTTCTTAATTCGGCTTTGATTACTGTCATGAATCCGTTCACGACAGCTTCTGTTTCCAGTTTAGTAAGACCAGTCCCCGCTGAGATCTGATCAATAATATCTGCTTTAGTCACGTGGCCCTCCGCAAGGAGCTATCTAGTTGTGTATCAAGCGATTAAAAGATCTGAACATACAAGATGCAAAACGAAGCCTATATTGGCAATGCCGAAATTAAAAGATCGAATGCACTTGTATGCACTTTCAGCCTCCCATCGGACAAATTGGAGCCGAAATCATTTTTAGAAGCACCATTATTGCTTTTAGTAAGGCGTTTTGGGACGTTGAATTATTGAATGAAAATGCGCTTCCTCCGGGACCTTGTTTCATTTATGGCAACCATTCTAACAATTACGACCCGTTTATTTTAAATGCTTTTTCAGAATTAGGGGGTAGTACGGCGGGCGTGATGACGATGGAATACCTCCAAAAAGGACCATTAGCATCCCTTTTTAGAGCTTCTGGAATAGTAGGAACTCAGAAACGTGTTCCTGAACCACACCTGATTCGGCAAATCTGGAAGATGGCAGAGGAAGGTCGGCGAATTGTTATTTTTCCGGAAGGTGGTAGGCGATGGGATGGTCGACCGGCACCATGGATTGAGTCCACGGCAAAACTATTTATGAAATTGGGGATTCCCGTATACCCCATACGAATTCATGGATCCTACGCAGGATGGCCCCGGTGGGCGACGTTTCCCCGCCCCGCTCACATCAAATTGGAAGTTTGTCCACCTTTGGATTTCTCAGACCGCCCGTCGCTCGCGCAAGGACTCAAAAGGCTGAAAAAGCCAATTTCACAAGATGAAAATCAAGTTCCTGAGCATATAAAACCGGGTTGGGCATTTCGCCCGATTGCAGGAATCACAAAACTGTTGTACCGAGATCCGTGGACTGGTGAGTTTAACGGATTCATCGAATCTGGTTCGACGATTTTGCGCCAATCGTCCTCAGAGAGAAGCTGGTCAATGCTTCCTGATTCCACTTTGAAGGATCAGACTACCGGCGAAATTCTCTTCACCGGAGATTTGTATAATGAAATCAGAAATCTTCCACTTGATCGCACTTCGGAGGCGCCAATTCTGAAAAACGAGTCTCGGGTTACTATTATCAACAGCGATGGATTGACCACCTCATATTTTGAAGGAGAAGTTTCTCTATGGTCGAACCGGATTTCCTTTTCCGAGGGACAGCCGTTATCGTTGGATAAAATCAGATACACAGGCTTGGAAAAGAGTAACAAAATTTGGATTCTAACTTCAGAATTTTCGTATCACTTAGTATTCACCGGCCACGGTAGTGTTCTTGCTTGGCAAGATGTCCTAAATAAACTCCTCCCCGACTTGAACTGTTAAGATGTATGGATGCTTGGAATTTACAAGTCAGTTTAGGAGATCTCCTGATCGATTTTTCTATCATTGGTGCCCTCCTCTTAGCCGGAACTTGGCTGAGACGTTGGGTTCCCTTTTTTCAGCGTTTTTTAATTCCAAACAGCCTTATTGCTGGGTTTTTGGGGCTCCTTCTGGGAAATGAACTACTGGCCCTTCTCCCATTCGATTCAGCTCGAATGGGAGCTTATGTGTATCATCTCCTTGCTTTGACTTTTATATGTGTTGGCCTCTTTAAAACCGAGGGATCACATTCCTGGGGTGTAGTCAACTTGGGCTTCATGCAGGTTATTATCATGTTGGTTCAAGGCATTGTAGGACTTGCGATTGGGATTGCAATTGCAATGACGTTGGTGCCAGATTTAAACCCGGCAACGGGTATTCTACTGCCACTAGGGTTTGCCATGGGCCCTGGAATCGCGTATTCCATCGGACAATCTTGGACTGCCTTTGGTTATGAAAACGCTGGATCAGTCGGACTAACCTTTGCTGCTATAGGATTTTTGATCGCCTATTTCGCGGGAATGGTACTGGTAAACAGGGAGGTTGCCAAAACAGGTCGAACTGCGCTACCAGATCACATTCGGCATGGCGTGCGAGAAAAAGGAAATCGTCCAGAGGGATCTAAACAGACCTTTTCTAGCGCCGCCGTTGAGCCTTTTGCCGTTCACCTTGCTCTTGTAGGTGCTATCTACCTAGTAACTTTTGGGGTTACTGGATATTTGGCAAACTTACTGCTATTGGCAGGTCTCGAAGCAGAAGTCCCCGTCATTTGGTCGTTTCATTTCATCATTGCAAATGCACTATCTCTAGGATGCCGCAGAGTCGTGCTAGCTGGCAAGAGGGGCGATTGGATTGACAACGGAACCGTTCATCGCCTAACAGGGTCTTTTGCGGAATTTCTGATCGCATCTTCCATAATGGCCATTAGCCTTAGCATCGCCTGGCGCTTTGCTCTCCCAATGGCTCTTATTTGCCTTGCAGGGGGATATATAACCTATCAACTTCTGAAATGGGCGTGCTGGAAGGTGTTCCGAGAGCACCAATTCGAGCGGTTTATCGGGATGTTTGCCCAAATGACGGGTACCATTAGTTCTGGGCTCGCCCTAATTCGAGTTACTGACCCTGATTACCGGTCGCCTGTTGCGCAGGAATTGGTCTTATCAAGTGGGATGGCGCTTAGTTTTGGTTTTCCACTTTTAATACTGATCAACCTGCCATTTACCCTATTCAATGGCGAATTGAAAGGTTTTGTGATCGTGTTGTGTCTCATGGTCAGCTATCTCGTACTGCTAGGAGGAGCTTGGTATCTTTATTATCGGAAAAAAATGATCCAGCACAGTGATGCCCGAGTAATTTCTGCTCCAATTGGCAAGTCGTGACCAACTTTACCTTAGGTACCGGTTACCCTGATTGCTTCTTCAATGCTCGTTTCACCGTCTAAAACAAGCTGCCGGGCTGCGTTTTGAAGTGTTGTCATTCCCTCCTCCACTGCCGTCTTGCGCAACTCGTGCTCGTCGATAGAATTGGTTGAGGATAATATTAAGGCCCTCACTTTGGGAGTAAAAAGCATCGTTTCAGCAACTGCTCTTCGGCCTTTGTACCCATTTCCACCGCACGTCTTGCACGAGTCAAACCCTCCGGTTTGATAAAATGTAGCTTGATATAGGTCTTCGTCTGAGAATCCAAGATGACGTAGGAACTCAAAATCAGGATTCGGATCTGGAATACGACAGGTCAAACACAGTTTTCGCATTAATCTCTGCGCTACAACAATATTGATGGCATAAGCAATCAAAAACGGCTCTACCCCCATCTTGAACAACCGTGAGACTGCGCTAGGCGCATCGTTGGTGTGCAGGGTCGAAAAGGTCAAGTGGCCCGTATTAGCCAGTTTTATGGCCAAATCTGCCGTTTCTTTGTCACGCATCTCCCCGACCATAACGACGTCCGGATCGTGCCTTAAGATGGCACGAAGCGCACCTTCCAATCCAAGTCTAGGGCCCAACTTAATTTGTCGGATTCCTCTCATGAGGTATTCCACAGGGTCTTCGACCGTCAGTACGTTTACTTTTGGTGTAACTACCTGATGCAGGGCGGCCACAAGCGTAGTACTTTTACCAGAACCAGTTGGCCCTGTCAAGATAATCATGCCGTGCGGCTGCCGAATTGCCTTTTGAAACCGGGCGTACGCATCGTCTAGGAGTCCAATTTGTCGAAGATCGGTTAATATTTTCCTGTCATCTAGGACCCTTATCACCACACTTTCAGCATGGACATCCTGCTGCGCTGAGGCGATTGGCAAAACAGAAACCCTAAATCGGATTAGAACATCGTCCATCCACCTTTGGATAAACCCATCCTGCGCTATATCACGGTCAAATCGGTCAACGTTCATCGAATTGTCTTTTACCACAGCCAAAAAGGCTTCTGGTTTAAAACGCTTTTCAACGTGCCATTCGGAAAGTTCGCCATCAATCCTGAAGTGAATCTGAATATGGCCGTCTGAGTCGGGATAAATATGCAGGTCAGATGCCCCCAATTTCACGGCCTCAAGCAATGCTCCCTCAAAAAGGTTAATTAAGTGAGATCTGCTTATTTCCGCTTCAAGAACGTTTTCGTCAACAAGATTCTCCTCGTTATCGTACGAGAGACCCATGTCTACAGTAGGTCCTTGCTCTCCCAATCCCTCCAGAAACGCATTCCGACCTAAAAAACTGTCAGAAGCTAACATTCCAACCATTGACTTTCGAGCAAATTGAAGCTCAAATCGCCGAAGCCTTAATCCTTGAATGATTTGGTGGACTTCAGGCCTCGTTGGATCATGAGTTACAAATATCCATTTTTTTTCACCAGAAACCATATCCGTCTCCCTTCGAATTGGCAAAACAAAGTGTTCCACCATTTCCGTCCATAATTCTTCGGAAAAGGAATTACGATGATGATTTATAAATTCAACAGCTTCAGTTTCGTCAATTACGGCTTCTGTAAAAGCATACAAGCGGGCTGCTTCAACAAAAATGTCTTGAGATTCTAAATCAGGATTAATCGCAAGGACTCTCCAAAGTGGAACTCGGAAATCTTTTGTACGCAATTTTTGCCACTCATGCCAGGAGGCTTCCACGTGTATATTTTGAACCAAGCCTTTTCGTAAAAGACGGCTCACAACTCGATCTCTGTTGGCATCAGCTAGGTATCCCCCACTATCCGGGAGTGGTTCGGTTTGGGATCTGACGGGCCCCCTATCCGATTGAAAACGCCATTCTTGTTTTATGGGGCCTTCTTCCGGATTGGGAAGTTCTGGCTTTGAACCAAACGCAGAAAATGATGAATCTTTTTCCATAAATGCCAAACCCAAAGGCGAAATTAGGCTGCTCGTTTGTTAGGAATCTCTATTACGGACACTTTCTGCAATGCTGGGCGAGTCACATACACCGTAGCGCCAATAGCCGGAACGTGCTGTGAAATCATTTCGAGCATTCCCACCACCACAGGCCCATCTGCATATGCCAATTCGGTCTGAAAAGCGGTAATTCCGTTAACATAGTCTCGAACACGGCGACTTGTAGGATCTTTTGAAACACAAACTACTCTGCCATTGACAATTGGAGATTCCCCATGTTCAACAACTGGCACAAGTCCGATTTCGAACATTTCATTCCAATGTTTTGGAAGAATCCGGACTGTTAGCATATCAGCTAGTACCAAAGAACTCATTTGACAGATCAGAACAGACCTGAATCCGTATACCCGAGATGCCATCCGCTCCAATTGCTGCGCTCTCCAAGGGTCAAGTTTAATGACTTCCTTCCATGTAAGTGGTGACGTACGACCAGCGGGGCCCTGCTTTTCAGACGCTTCCATCCAAAAACCTACATCTTCAGGAGAAATAACGTTTTCTTTCAACGATGCGGACAATACCCTATCCAACTTGAGGTTTGAACCCGTTTTTGAACCAAGCCATTCAGTAACCACGTCGTCAATGAGCATTGTGTTGATTGGTCTCACGTTACCAATCCGATCTGACCTATCCGTCTCCGGATTATGTCCTGCCGAGGAATGCGCTTTGAGCGTTCTCTTGAATATGTCTAACCATCCTGTCTTCATGGAGCGTCGATTTTGAGCTAAGTCATTGTTTAATAGGCCACTCCAGTACGGTATCGGTCGAGTTGAGGACTTGTTAAGATGAAACTTACATACCTACATTTCGCGTATACTGATTGTAGAAAAATCTCCATCATATTGGTATCAGATATGCCCTGTTTCTTCGTCCTGGCGGCGTTAGTCCTCCCTCGACTATCAATAGCCTACCTCTGGTTTATGACGAATTGGTTTACCGGCGTCTTTGATTCATTACTCTGGCCAATTCTTGGATTTCTATTCGCTCCGACCACTCTATTGTGGTATAGCGTTGTGGCAGTAGTGTACAACGGTACTTGGGGTACTTTTCAGATTATCGTCTTAATTTTGGCCATATTAACCGATGTTTCGCCGTCTACTAGCAAAAAACGGAGAAGACAAAGCGCATAAAGATGCGACGTTGTGTCGGTTCTAGTTAGCTTACGCGGACAACGATTCGACCTGTAATTTTGCCCTTCATGAGCTGTTCGGCAGCGGTAACAATTCCGTCAAGGCTTACTTCATGGCTCATATCGTCGAGCTTATGATTGGATGCTAAAACGCAAAGCCGATCCCATGCCTCCTGTCGTACCTCATTTGGACACGTATTGGAATCTATTCCAATCAGGCGTATTCCTCTGAGAATGAATGGAAAAACACTCGTTTCTAAGCTAGTTCCACCCGCGAGACCGCAAACAGCAATTGTACCGTGTCTGGCCGTCTGGCTTACGATGGCTTCAAGAGTCTTTGACCCAACGGAATCGACGCATCCTGCCCATTTTGAGGAATCTAATAACGTACGGGCGCCGCCAGACAGTTCATTTCGCTCAATTATGTCTGATGCACCTAGATTTATTAGATATGGGTGAGAATTTACTTTTCCGGTCGAAGCGACTACGCTATACCCTAGGTCGGCTAAAGCCATTACCGAAAAACTGCCCACGCCACCCGTAGCACCGGTAACTAGAAAGGCCCCGTTTTTATCTCCTGGTCCCTTCTCGATTTCCATTGCTGCAAGCATGGCGGTTAACCCCGCAGTGCCAATGGTCATTGCGTCTCGCGAAGACCACTTCGCAGGAAGGCGAATTAAACTAGAAGATGAAAGACGTTGATATTCACTATACCCGCCCCATTTATTTTCACCCAAGCCCCATCCTGTCGAGAGGACCCGATCTCCCGGCTGAAACTCAGGGTTCGTTGAGCTAAACACTTTTCCAGCCAAGTCAATGCCAGGCACAAATGGAAATGCACCGCGAACAATTTTACCGGAATTGGTCACGGCCAAAGCATCTTTGTAATTAATTCCACTCCACTCTACAGCCACCACAACGTCCCCAACATTTGGCAAGTCGTCGAGCGTAATCGTTTCGACTGTGGCTGAAAACAGGGGCTTCTCCCTGAGAATCAAGGCTTTAAATGAACTCATTGGCTCCTTCTGGAACTGCGTTTAGTTGTATTTTCGGTACCGCTTGCGGGCGTGTCACGTTCACGGTCGCGTTCGCGTTCGGGGAAAAGTGGATCCAATTGCAAATATTCAGTAGAAATGCGATCGTTCCAACGTTTCTCCGCTGTTTCACTCCCTCTTAAAAACTGAAAAGATCCTTCAGCACCATCCGAACGGACATGTAACATTCCTGTTAGGTCTGACCATTCTCCTCTAAAGGCATCTTGCCAATGCAGCTCGAATTCGGCCAAATATGCCTTGTTGAGGGGTTCAAAGGACCAATCGATGAGAAAAATGTAGGCCCGGCGCGACCCAAGACGCCCCGAAACTTCTGAAAGAATGACTGCCCCTGCCTGATCGACCAACTCTCTGACTTCGATTGTTCGCTGCTCGACAGATTTTGACCGAACAACAATTCTTTCCTGGGCTACCAAAGAGGGCTCTTCCGACATCAAAGCATACAAATCAAACATAACCACAGCTGAATCTGAATCCATCATGGACGACTGGATTTGATACCGTAGATCTCGATGACCATCATAACGATTAAGCGCGAACGGAGTTGTTGATCTCGTTATTGGAAAACGAATGTAATCGTCCGGAGCTTTTTCTACGTAGATTTTAACAGACAACTCTTTTCCACTCGGCTTTCTAATCTGTTCCCATTGGTCGCTATCAAACACTTGTCTTTGAAGAACGGAGGCAAGTTCGACTTCGCCCTTATCGTTCAATGGAGAATCTTGAGGAAAATCAACGGCATATTCAGCAACTACTTTTTTAGGGGAAGCAGATATCACCTTTTGTTCGCATGTTGACATCGTTTGAAATACGGCACAAACCTCAACCAGAATCCTTTCCCGATCAGATAACCTTCTGTCCGGCAACGAGATGTTGGTACCATCCCCTACGTATAGGGTGTCAAAGTCCGCGCTAAACACGGTGTAAACCAAAACGTCCGGTGAAACTGACGTTTTGGCATTAAATAATGGCTGATATAAAAATTCTGTGGCAATATGTAACGAATCCCACGAAGTCTGGTTGAGCTCAAAGGATTGAACAACAAAACTTGATCGACTTGAACAAGCCGACAACAAAAAGACGAGAAGGACAAGTCCCCTGTATAGTCTAAATGATCGAGTCGTTTCGGCCATATTTATTCAATCGTAATCAGTCCTTGGGCTATCGCCCTGTAAAACGTACCAATATGAAGTCCGTGAACCATTCGCCCTGATAAAATGGCCTGATGTACTTCCTTTGGAGTTAAGCATACGAGGATCAAGTCCTCAGTTTCATCCAAATTGATCCGGCTCGTATTTTTCACGTCTCGACTAAAAAATGCATAGGCGGTATTATTATGCCGAGAAGGATCTTCTACCAGTGTACCAATAGGTTGAACGTTGCTTGCGATGTGGCCCGTCTCCTCTTCAAATTCTCGCACAGCCCCAACTACAGGCTTTTCACCTTGCTCTAACATTCCCGAAGGAAATTCCAAGCTTAGGCGACCAATCCCATGTCTATACTGTTCTACTAGTACTAAGTGTCCCTCACCATCCAGTCCTAAAAGCATAGTCCAATCCGGATACTCTAGAACGTGAAACTCTGGGATTTCGTGCCCCGACGGTAAAATAACCCTGTCTTCACGAACCTTTAGCCACCAACGGTCCAAAATGTATCGACTTGAGAGGACTTTCCAGGACTGTAACATTGCTTCTAAAAAGGTCATGATGATCTGAGTAGGTTCGCCTACTATGTGAGGCTAGCACTGATCCCGAATCACATTTCCCTTTAGAGCGGTCTTTTGAGGTATCGTCGAACTTTATTTCCTTCCATGATTATGAATAGAATTAGCTTCGACAGTCTTTCATTTGTGGAGGTAAATGTGCGTTCTTGTAACTCTTCATCCAAAAAAACTCAAATTTCCCATGAGCACAACTTCTTCCCCACCCAAAACAGAAGTGCCCACTGATTCGGATTTTCTGCCTATCAATGGAACAGATTATGTTGAGTTTTATGTCGGAAATGCCAAACAATCTGCGCATTTCTACCGATCTGCTTTTGGATTTCAAATTGTTGCCTATGCCGGGTTGGAAACAGGTGTCCGAGACAGGACCAGTTACGTTTTACAACAGGGAAAAATTAGAATTGTCTTGACTACCGCCCTGCATCCGGATTCTGAAATTGCAGAACATGTAAAACTTCACGGGGATGGTGTTAAAGACCTTGCACTTTGGGTTGATGATGCGACTAGTGCCTACCGGGAAACCATGAAACGGGGTGCCGTTTCAGTTAAGGAGCCCGTGACTACCTCCGACGATTTTGGCTCAATAACAACGGCTGCAATTAAAACCTACGGAGACACGATTCACACGTTTGTGGAGCGCAAGAACTACACGGGCATTTTCATGCCGGGATATGTCGCAGTGGCTGAACCCGCGTATTCTCCAACCAACGTAGGTCTGCGGTATGTGGACCACTGCGTGGGGAATGTTTACCTGGGCGAGATGAACGAATGTGTAGACTTTTATGCAAACGTAATGGGCTTTCGAAATCTTCGGTCATTTGATGACAAAGACATTTCCACGGAATACACCGCGTTAATGTCAAAGGTGATGGCGAACGGGAATGATCGGATCAAATTTCCTATCAATGAACCTGCTTTAGGTAGAAGAAAAAGTCAAATTGAAGAATATTTAGACTTCTACCATGGCCAAGGGGTACAGCATATTGCCATGGCCACCAACAATATTATCGAGACAGTGACCGCTCTACAGGCTCGGGGAGTTGAATTTTTATATGTACCTGATTCGTATTACGACTCCATTTTAGACCGCGTCGGTACCATCGATGAAGATTTAGCTCCACTCCGAGAACTTGGGATTTTGGTAGATCGAGACGATGAAGGATATTTGCTTCAAATCTTTACTAAACCCGTTCAGGACCGCCCCACCGTTTTTTATGAGATCATTCAACGCAAAGGTGCGCGCTCGTTTGGAAAGGGAAATTTCAAGGCGCTCTTTGAATCAATAGAACGTGAACAAGCTCTTCGCGGCAATCTTTAAATCTATTTTTCGTCGAATCAAATGCCACATTACGTTAGCCTAGGTAGTTTACCACACAAACGACACACCCAATTTCGCAAGCCAGATGGGACGCTTTATAGCGAAGAAGTCATTGGTGCAGAAGGATTTAGCGGCATTTCCTCGATCGCTTACCACGTCCATCCACCTACTGTTGTCGATGAAGTAAAGGATCCGATTCCTTTCGGGCCGGAATACGTAGATCTCGATTTTTTACGACATCGGCATGTAAGGGGAGCACAAATTCCATCACGCGGAGCCTGGCTTGAAGCAAGGCAGTATGTCATGGGGAACGCGGATGTTCGACTGGCACTTTGTTCTCCTACCGAGCCGATGAAATATTTTTATCGGAATGCGGTAGCCGATGAGATGGTCTACATCCACGATGGTGAAGGTGTGCTCGAAAGTCCGTTTGGAAATGTCCCTTTCAAAAAAGGCGACTATGTCCACGTGCCTCGGACTATAACACATCGTTGGTCGTTTACTGGTGGAAACGCTCGAGTTCTTATCATCGAATCGTTCTCTGAAATTCGTTTTCCAAAACGATACCAAAATTCGTCGGGCCAATTGTTAGAGCACTCCCCTTATTGCGAGCGTGACATTAGGCCGCCGTCGGAGCTAATTACCCACGACGAAAGGGGACATTTTGAGGTGCGGATTGCAAAACATGGATATTTACATCCTTTAATTTTTCGATACCATCCTTTCGACTACGTGGGCTGGGATGGGTATATGTATCCATACGCGACCTCAATACACGATTTCGAACCTATCACCGGCCGCATCCATCAACCCCCTCCAGCACACCAACATTTTGAAGGTCGCAATTTTGTGATCTGCTCTTTTGTGCCCCGGATGTATGACTATCACCCTGATTCAATTCCTGCGCCATACAATCACTCAAATATTGATTCTGACGAAGTCCTCTATTATGCGGAAGGAGAATTTATGAGCCGTAGGGACATTGATAGAGGCTCTTTCACCTTGCACCCAGGTGGAATTGCACACGGACCTCACCCAGGTACCGTAGAAGCGTCAATTGGAAAAACTAGGACTGAAGAATTGGCTGTTATGGTGGATACGTTCAAGCCACTTAAGATGACTAAAACTGCGGTTTCAGCTGAACATCCGGACTATATGCTTTCATGGAGGCCTGAAATCTACGAATAAGGCCCGCGGCTTATCTAAGTGCGAAACTGAACCGATTCTTATCGAGATACGACAGGCTTGATGTCGTCATGAGTTATGCAGAAAAATTCTCTGCCATGGACGCCGTCCGAGGCAGAATAACAAATCTGATTCTTAACGGTACCGTAATCATTGGGCGTCGATCCTTCGCTCCCAGGCCATAGATCCAATACCATTTCGGTGATCGTTCCGTTCGTTCGCCAACCCTCTATTCCATATTTTTCTGTTCTGGCGGAAAAATAGACCCACGTATCGTCATAACGAATGAAGGAAAAAGGATTTGAGCCGAGGGATCCTTCTTCGATATCCGAGATCAGGGTAGCACCTGCATCTGAAGACCAACTCCACAATTCCGGACCATGTTCGCCATCGTCTGCCGAGAAATAGAGCTTGTTACCGAATACAAATAGCTGCTGTGGCTCCGAACCACGTTCCCCTGGTCTAATCTCAGCAGCCAATTCTGGTTGTTGACCTTCAAGGAGAGAATACAACTCTACGCCAGAATCTGGTGTATTGGCAGCAAACACAAGGCGATCACCAACAATTTTTAAACTCCGAGGAGATGAACTCTCTGTACCGGGATATAAATCGGTCACATTTGACATATTTAATCCATCATATGACCATAACTCCAAACCTAAATCAGGTGTAAAGGCCATAAAATACAGTGTGCTGCCTAATCGGATTAGCTCTTGAGGCCGCGATCCAGAAGGACCAGGATTCAAATCTGATACCATCTCAACCTTGGCCCCATCGTATTGAAACAACTCTGTGCCGAAACCTGTTTTTTCGGCGGAAAAGTATGCAATGCCATTTAGTTCTGCGAATCCTATAGGATTGGAGCTTCTAGAGTCATCGTTAATATTACTTACCAAGCTGACATTTTTTCCGTCGAACTGCCATAATTCAAATCCGCTCACGTCGTCGTTTGCTGAAAACAAGAGCACATCATTAAAAACAGTTAACCCATTAGGGTTCGAACTTGAAGGGCTATCACCGATGTCTTTGATAAGTTGAGCACTAGAACCATTCTGAACGAATAATTCTCTACCATAAGGCTCCTTCACGGCTGTGAAATACAATTTGTCTTTATATACGACGAATCGTGAAGGCACTGAATGGCCGGAGCCAGGCTGGATGTCCGAAAATACTTGCAGTTTTTTTCCATCGTATGCCCAAATTTCCGAACCTAATTCTGGAGTAGTTAACTGCACCAATATTTTGCCGTCATATTGAAACATCGAGTTTGGATTGCCAGAATCCGCACCCGGATTTGCATCTAAGATCAATCCGGTTGGTGATGGCGTAGAATTACATCCAAACAAAACCACGGTAAGTATCAGGGCGTATAAAAAGCGCATCATAAAATTGGGGACGACTCGTAAAAGTTAGGATCGTAAGAGTTAGGATCGGTGGGTCTACTTACTTCATCGAAGAAGGTTTAAGTGAAAATACCATTATTGAACGATTCACTACAGTCACAATTTTTAGCATCTAAAGTTGAAGAATCAGTACCAGCGCCCAAAAATCATACTATTTCATGACCCCCACTTTTCCGTTTGATCAAAAATTTGCCTGGCAGCCCGATTTGGAGACCATTAGAACCTCCAACCTACAGGCATTTATGGACACCCATAAAATTGCCTCTTACGATTTATTGCTGAAAAAAAGCGTAGAGGATATTTCTTGGTTTTGGGATGCCGTTTTAAAACAGTTGGATATTCAGTTCGAGCAGCCTTATGAACATGTAGTGGATGTATCGAATGGACCACAATTTCCGATTTGGTGTAGTGGTGGCCGAATGAATATCTACCACAATTTAATAGAAAAGTGGCTTGGGGATGCGAAATCGGCAGACAGAACCGCACTAAAATATGAATCCGAAGAAGGCAGCGTTCGGTGCTGGACCTACACGGAGCTTTCCCTAGAAGTGAATAAATGTGCGAATGCGCTCAGGTCAGCCGGATTTGGAAAAGGCGACGCCATTGGGTTATTTATGCCGATGACTCCAGAATTGATTATCGCATTCTTAGCTATAGTCAAAATTGGTGGGATTGTACTTCCTTTGTTTTCTGGGTACGGCCCGAGCGCAGTTGCAACCCGCTTGTTGGACGCAGATGCAGTCGCATTATTCACGGCCGATGGTTCTCCGCGACGAGGACGCATTATTCCAATGAAGGAAATTGCGGATGAAGCACTTGCTAATTGCCCTAAGGTCCGAAAAGTTTTTGTCCTGAATCGGAGCAACAGCTCAGTCAGCTCATTGAAAACGGATCGCGATGTTGACTACCACACTTTTGTCGAGGGGCAATCCACTGAATGCGTCACAGAAAGCACAAGTGCTGAAGATGTCGTGATGATCATCTACACGTCGGGCACGACGGGGAAACCCAAAGGCGCCATTCACACCCACTGTGGCTTCCCCATAAAGGCCGCCCAAGACATGTATCATGCGATGGATTTGAAACCTGCAGAAACCATGTACTGGATGAGCGACATGGGGTGGATGATGGGCCCGTGGTTAGTTTTCGGGACGCTGGCAATAGGAGCCAGCATGGTGATTTACGATGGCGCACCGGATTTTCCCGAGGCAGATAGAATCTGGCAACTTGTTGATAGACATAAGGTTACCCACTTAGGCTTGTCGCCCGTTCTCATTCGCTCCTTAATGCCAAAAGGTCGCGAATGGGTGGAAAAAAATGACTTAAGCACGCTTCGGGCGGTGGGGTCTACGGGAAGCCCTTGGGACCCAGCTTCTTGGTCTTGGGTCTTTGATGTCGTACTCAAAAAACAACATCCCATCCTAAATTACTCTGGAGGCACAGAAATTTCAGGAGGTATCGTTTGCGGCAATTTTTTCAAACCGCTTAAGCCCTGCTCATTTTCTGGTCCGGTGCCCGGCATGGCTGCTGACGTTATTGACGAAAATGGCAATTCTATTCTCGAAGCGGTTGGTGAGTTGGTTATCCGACAACCATGGATTGGCATGACCAGAGGATTTTGGAAAGATCCTACCAGGTACTTGGAATCATACTGGAATCGATTTGACGGCATATGGGTGCATGGAGACTTTGCAGCCATTGACAAAGATGGATTATGGTTTATTCTCGGAAGAAGCGATGATACCATCAAAATTGCAGGGAAAAGGTTGGGACCGTCAGAAATTGAGGCCATTCTCAACGCCGACGTAGATGTCGAAGAAAGTGCTGCGATCGGAATTCCGCATGATATTAAAGGAGAAGAAGTCGGCGTATACGTAGTTTTGGTATCCTCGTGTAAGCCTACTGAAGTAATTAGAGAACGATTGTTTACGTCGGTAGTGAATGAACTCGGAAAACCATTGAAGCCCGGATTTATCAAGTTTGCATCCAGCCTTCCCAAAACTCGAAATTCAAAAGTGATGCGCCGAATCATTCAGGCTACCTATTTGGGAAAAGAATTGGGAGATATCTCTAGTCTTGAAGACACAGGATCTATTACTGCGATTCAGAATGCTAAGTAACAGGTAACAGGTAACAGGTAATAAGGGCAATAACTCGTGACAAGTGACGATTAGGTGTAATAATTGCACGACATCAAGACCTTACAAGGAATACAATAATTTTATGACTGCTTCTCGCCTTATTTCATCGTTTTTCGTTTTCCTCCTGCTTACGAGCACTCTTCAAGTGAATGCCCAGAGTAACACTCGTGCCTTCATAAATGGACAGGTCGTCGACGCAGAGTCCAAACAACCGCTGCCCGGGGCTCATGTTTTTATCGCTGGATCAATGATCGGCACAGTCACGGATATGAACGGAAAATACGACCTGACAAATGTGCCCATGGGGGCTCACCGTCTGTATGTATCCATGTTAGGGTTTGAACATGATTTTAGGGATATCATGTTGAGGGTTGGAAAAGATTATGCATTCGATTTCGAACTAAAGGAGAACGTTTTAGAGGTGGGTGAAATCACCATTGAAGCGGAGCGAGACAAAAACTGGCTGAAGCGGCTTGAAAAATTTACGCGAATGTTTGTCGGGGAAACGACTAACTCCTTAGAAACCAGTATTACAAATCCTGAGGTTCTTGACTTTGAAGATAAACGTGGCACGTTTACCGCGGTCGCCTCTGCGCCTTTGATTATTGAAAATCGAGCGCTGGGTTACCGGATTCAATATTTTTTGAAAGATTTTGAATCAACACCTTCTCGAGTGAAATATGATGGAGAAGGGCTCTACGAAGAAATGAAAGCCGAATCAGAAGAGCAGGCTCGTGAGTGGGAGGAAAAACGTAGAGCTGCATTTATCGGATCATTTAGGCATTTTATGTTGGCTGTTATCGCCGGAAGATCAGAAGCCCAAGGATTCAAGACCTATTCGCGGCCATCAGTTGGCGGAAAATCTAGAGATACTTTTAATCAAAGTTCAGCCATGGCGGATCAACGTTTTCCTTTAGATCCGACTTCCATCCTTAAGCCGGGGGAAGTGGAAAACGAATATTATCTGGATTTTGAAGGACACATGGAAGTGATCTACATGGGAGAAAAAGAAGACGAGGCATATCTGGATTGGTCGATGAGACCAGAACGATCCAACCCTCGTTTCCAGACTTCGTGGACTTTTTTGGATCACGGACCCGCACTCGTTGACTACAAGGGCGATACCCTAGACCCATACGGAATAGTGTTTATGGGGTACTGGGCATTTGAGCGTGTAGCTGACGACCCTCCGAAAGAGTACCGGCCCAAACTGTAGGCGCGCCTATTAAAACTGACCGCCTAGCCTATAAAGGCGGATTCAATATGTTCGTACTCAATGTTGGGAGGCGAGCCTAGCATTGAAATAATATCAAAACGGCATGGCGTCCCTTCCATTTTTCGTTCATGAAGAAATGCACCTGCTGCTTGAATAATTAGTCTTTGCTTACCCCGTCCAACCGCCGACTCAGGACTAGCAAATTCGGAATTTCGACGCAATTTTACTTCCACAAAGACGAGATCTCCGCCTCTATCATATTGTTTTGCGGGAAGAAACGCGATTATATCTACCTCGGCCTTCATAAATCGATAGTTCGACTCAAGAATTACATATCCCTTTGATTCCAGCCAAGCAGCTGCCAAGCGTTCCCCAGCGAATCCTTTCATTTGTTTTGCCGATGGCATTTTATTGACCTGTCTGCCCTACACGCCTTGAATTCAGGTGTTCCGGATCGCGGTCTGGAAACGTATCTTTCCAGACCCTATCGGGACCTTCATCTATTTGACACAGCTAAGCCTTGATCGCAACCCCAGGCATACTAACGATAACAACTGATTTTGGCATAAAAGATGGCTACGTCGCAGCCATGAAAGGTGTTATTCTAGGCATCAATCCCGAAGTAAACATCGTTGATATTTCCCATAACATTTCTCCTCAAGATGTCATGGAAGCGGCCTTCGTGCTCAGAAATGCAGCCCTTACTTTTCCTGAGGGCACCGTACACTTAGCCGTCGTCGATCCGGGGGTAGGCACCAAGCGACGGCCAATAGCTTTGAGATACAATAATCAGTTTTTTGTCGGGCCAGACAATGGCCTTTTTTCCCTACTCCTTACAGATGGCAAGCCCGACGATTTGGTTGAATTAACTAAACCCCGATTTTGGAGGACACCGTCACCAAGCCCAACCTTCCATGGGCGTGATCTGTTTGCTCCGGTTGCCGCCCATTTGGCTACTGGACTCACGTTGACGGCAGCTGGGACACCAATTGAAAGCATGAAAACGCTTCACTGGGCCCTCCCCATCACTGATGAGCGGGGAGTCCAAGGATGGGTTGTTCACATTGATAGTTTCGGAAATTGCATCACCAATATTACTAAAATACAATTTTTAGAGAGCCATCGTAAAAGGACATTCAAATGTTATGCTGGAAACGCGATTATCGACTGCATTAGCAATACGTATGCGGATGTTGATTCCGGAGATCCTACTTTACTTGTAAATAGTAATGATTTTGTAGAAATCGCCATCCATCGAGGATCCGCAGCGCAAATGTTAGATATACGGAAAGGAACGCCTGTAAATCTAGTTTTTTCAGACGAAAGAGGTTAATTAGGTTGAATGAATCTGGCTTAAATGATAGTGGCTTGGACGAACTGTACTTCTTGGCCCAATTGATGGCAGCAGATGAACCTCATGCTGCCCGACTTGTGGAGCAAGCTATTGTTGAACGCGCCGCAGGCTCTGTGTTACCTTCGGGGAAACTGCTTATGGCGCTTTACGACCGAGGCGAACCAAATGGCTCTGATCTAATGCAAGTTCGCCAGTCCCATGCAGCCCTATTGTCGGTATTGCCAGGCTTGATAGCTACATCCTCCCCCACTCGCAGAGTGGCAATTTATCAAGCTTTTTCGGGTGCCACACTCGATCCGGTGGAAAAATCCACTTTTATGCATCGTGTAAGAAGAGCGCTGGAGCTGAACTCTGAGCGCTCCAACACCTCAGAAATTTCGGAACAGGACGTATCTAGAGCGTTATCCAGATTTCTTGAAAGGTCACTGGCACCGACTCCTCCTGCCTTGAAATCTGCCCTCTTGTCTAAATATGCTCCAGAATCGGACTCAGCGTCCGATTCTTCCGTGCGGAAAAGTACCCAGACCCCATTTGGACCGTCTTTGGCAGTAAAAGTAGCAGCAGCCATAGTGCTGATTTTGGTAGCGTCGGCCATTGCAACTTGGATTGCCCGCCCGACTACTAAAGCTGTGGTTTCCCAAGGGCGGCCCGATATGTTACAAACGATTGATCAGTTCATCCCTGAGTCGAATTTGATTTTCCAAGGATCTGACATCGCTCAAATTGAACGAGTTTTACTAGATCGAACCGGATTGAAAATTCAGGTCCCCCATTTAGATGATGGATCCATAATGGGACTTTCAATTGAAAAATTAGCGCCTGCCCTTTCCTTAGCCGTCATTCATTACGAACTTGACGGGATGGCGATAAACGTATATGTTTTGGACTACGCCACCATACAAGATTTAACATCTGATTTCGATTTTGACTCCGCCGTACTCAATCAAATTGCCCAACCGCGTGGACTCGATATCCACCAACTCGAAGAAGGCTCTCGCATGACCTTTAGAAATCGAGACGATGTGTATATCACTCACACCAATGGCAACCCACAAGAACTAAGAAATCTGTTCAGTTTTGACGAGTAGTAGGTATCGGTTTTTGTTCAGATCGTACCAGGCAGTTCTATTCGGAAGGTTGATCCTTGTCCAGGTTTTGACTGCGCAAGGCTTAGTGAGCCGCCATGATAATCTTCAACAATCCGTTTTGCCAGGCTTAGCCCCAGGCCCCATCCACGTTTTTTTGTGCTAAAACCGGGGCGAAAAACATTCTTCCAGTTTCTGCGATCAATTCCCTTTCCCGTATCTCGCACATCAATTCTAATTTTGGCGTCCACCTTTGATGTAATGACGTCTATTCTGCCATGTTCTGAATCCATGGCGTCGAGGGCATTTTTTAAAAGATTTTCAATGACCCATTCGAACAACTCAGCATTCAAAGGGGCTTTCAAATTCGGTTCGGTGACCACGTTTAGCCGAATGAAGGTACCGCTTTGAGGCAACCGCCTACGCATATAATCCGTTGTATTTTCAATGACCGGTCCCACAACCTGAACTTCCAATTTGGGAAGAGAACCAATATCAGAAAAGCGTCCTGCCACTCGCGTAAGGCGGTCGATATCTTTTTCGATTTCCAGATACGTTTCCTCGTGTGTGTTCTCATGATTCTTCCCGTCTTGCATGCGCATGTATTCTAGCCAACCCATTAAGCTAGAAATGGGTGTGCCCAATTGGTGCGCCGCTTCCTTTGCCATTCCCACCCAAAGACTCGATTGTTCACTGCGTCGAACATAAGAAAAACCGAGATACCCGACGAAAACGAATAATGAAACAAAGAGCAACTGGAAATAGGGGAAATTGCGAAGCCCCTCCACCAGTTCAGATTCGCCGTAGTACAAATATTGAACAAAACGAATGGCAGGAAAATCCTGAGTCCCAGGAAAGGTCACCACGATCGGAATAGGATCATGAAGGAGGGCCATTTTTTGAACTTGAGCTACTAAATGAGTTGTTTGGGACAACACTTCAGCTGAGTTCAGTTCAGAAAAACTTGATGCAGAAGAGCCTGTATTCCACCAACTCATGGGACTGCCCAATGAGTCGGTTAAAATTGCAGGAATGCCACCCACCAAGTCCGGCAATAAAATAGCATCTTGGATGAACGTCAGCACATGCGAAGGCGGCGTGACTTGAGCCCATTGGAGTGCTCTTCTGTAGCGGTCAAAATCGTCTGGGGAAACAGTCGCCATTACCCCTGGCAACTTGCTTACGCCAGACAAAACCGTCTCAATTTCGCGTAAGTCGTCCGGGTATGGGGTGCTTGCTCCACTTTGCGGCAACTTCGGGATCTGCTCGAGGGCTGCTGCCCAAAGCTCAATCACTTTCGTTTCGCGCGCTTTCAATCGATCCACCAGCTGGGTGGAATACCACAATGAAGCAAAGGCTATCAGTATAGCAAAACCGAATAAGCCCAGTTTCAAGTTTACCGATACGCGATATGCTTTCATATTTACCTAGCTAGGTCTTTACAAAACGATCGTCTGGTCCCTTTTAGGCCCGGTTGAAACAAGGCTAGCTTTAACTTCGAGATAGTCGGTTACGAAGTTTAGATAGTTTCGCGCCTCAATCGGCAAGTCATTCCAATTTGTAATACCAACGATGTCCGATTTCCATCCGGGCATCGAAATATATTTAGGCTCTACTTTGGCGAGACTTGGCAAATCGCTGGGAAATCTCCGAATAGTTTTCCCATTTAAAACATAATCTGTACAGATTTTGATCTCGTCCAAATTTGAAAGCACATCTAGCTTGGTGATCGCTAATTCGGTGAATCCGTTTATCATGGTGGTATAATTGAGCGCCACCAGATCAAGCCAACCACAACGACGTGGACGCCCGGTGGTGGCCCCAAATTCTTGGCCAGTTTTTCGGAGCTCTGCCCCTACTTCATCCTCGAGTTCAGTTGGGAATGGGCCATTTCCAACTCGAGTACTATATGCTTTTACAATACCAATCACTCGATCAATCGATGTAGGAGGAATTCCCAGTCCGGTACAACAGCCACCAACAGTTGGATGGCTACTTGTGACAAATGGATACGTGCCAAAATCGACATCCAACAATGAGCCTTGTGCGCCTTCAGCTAAAATCCGTTTGCCCTGTTTTAGTGACCTGCACAATAATTCTGTTGTATCTGTGATATAAGGATCTATGAGCTTGTCGAATTCGACATACTCTTCAATTAATGCCTCAACATTAACTTTTTCAGCACCGTAGACTTTTTCTAGGATGTCGTTTTTTTCCTCCATCGAAGCAATAATCTTCTTCCGGAGCAAATCCCGATCCAGCAAATCCACAACTCTAATGCCCGTTCGAGCAAATTTATCTACGTATGCTGGCCCAATTCCCCTTCCTGTTGTACCGATGGCGGCTCCATCCCTTTTCTTCTCTTTTGCTTCTTCAATGCGTTTGTGATACGGCATAATCAAATGAGCATTGTGAGAAATGAATAGCCTTCCGGCCACATCATATCCCAAATCCTGAACCATACCGATTTCCTTCATCATGGCCACAGGATCGATCACAACTCCGTTTCCGATAACGCAGTCAACCTTTTCCTGGAAAATCCCACTCGGAATAAGGTGTAATACAAACGTTTTGTCGTCCCAACAAATCGTGTGACCAGCGTTTGCACCGCCTTGATATCGCGCCACGATGTCAACATCGGTGCTTATCAGGTCGACAATTTTGCCTTTCCCTTCATCTCCCCACTGACTTCCAATTACAACTGAAACCGGCATGCTATATAGCCTCTCTAGCGCCCGAAGCGCTGACAATAATTTAAAACAAGATAAAGGCGGCGGGTTCTCACCCGCCGCCTTTAATGTCATACTTCACAAACGATTTTCGTTCCTTCCATTCCCTGTGAAAAGGATATAACAATCCTTTGGGAGCGTAAAAAACGCTGAATCTTTTTAGTCTTCGTAACTCTTAGCTGCTTCCTCAACAGATTCGAAGTGTTTGAAAACTGTAATCAGTTTTGTGATCACCAATAGGGACTGAATTCTATCAGCCACATTGGCAAGACGCAAGTCACCACCTGCGTTACGCATAGTCGTCATGGCGCTAATAAGCATTCCCAGACCACTCGAGTTCATGAACTTCACCTTAGAGAGATCCGCAACCACATTGGTTTTGCCGGATTCTTTGAGTTCATGCAATGTGTCGTGCAATTTTGCACCGTCGGGACCGCCCATTACGTTCCCTTTGAGCGTAATCACGACGCTGTTATAACGTTCGTCTACGTTGTAATTCATTTTTCCTCGCTTATCCTAAATCCTGTGGAATACTGTTCCTACACAAAAGAGACACGTTTAACGTCCCTTTGTTGCCCTGTTTCTGAGCTCCAACACGATGGGAGAAGCCACAAAAATTGATGAATAGGTACCGATTAATATACCAATTAATAAGGCGAACGCGAACCCACGTAACACCTCTCCACCGAATATAAATAGGACAACCACCACGAGCAAGGTTGTACCTGACGTGATAATAGTTCGGCTCAACGTGTTGTTGATAGACTTATTGATAATGGTATCGTAATTCTCTGACTTAAATAAGCCGGTATATTCTCGAATTCGGTCAAAAACCACCACTGTATCGTTGAGAGAATACCCAACAATGGAGAGGAAGGCCGCAACGATTGTCTGATCAATCTGAAGAGAAAAACCGATGTGTCCTTGAAATATCGAAAACACTCCAAGCGTAATAAGTACGTCATGGAAAAGAGCGGTAACCGCACCCACTCCAAAGCGCCACTCAAAACGAATTAGAACGTAAACAAAAATGACCAGCAGCGATCCTATGATGGAGTAAATAGCTCCTCTCTCTAGGTCTTTGGCAAACCGAGCGCTTACTACGTAGGTTTTTTCAATGACCGGTTCTGATCCAGGAAACGCATCTGCAATTCCGCGAATCAATTGGCCTTTGACTACATCAATGTCTTCTTCGCCGACCGTCCGAACCAATAGTTGATCAACGCCCTCAACCACGTACGTTTTTACCTCTGGATCGGAGGATAATACGGACGCCAGAGCCGAACGAACGGCTGTAGCATCAAGGACGGTGCTCGTTTCAATAACGAACTCACGCCCCCCTTTAAAATCAACTCCGAGCTCCAGGCCGTTGACGGCAAAAGATATTAGGCTAATGAGAATCAGGATTCCGGAAAAAATGTATCCCTTCCTCCGACTCCCAATTATGCTAAGGTTACTGTTTTCAAAAATACGCATATCTATAACTGTAATTGCCCGTATGGGCTTTTTCAAACTTGTGTTTTACTCGACTCAGCCGAAGCTGACAGATTTCTTTTTCTCAATCACCACGTAATCCATGATGATGCGAGTGAAAACGATGGCCGTAAACATGGAAGAGAGAATACCTGCCATTAGCGTCACGGCAAATCCCTGAATCGGTCCAATTCCGAAGGAATACAAAATGACTCCTACAAAAAACGTAGTAATGTTTGAGTCAAAAATGGCAGACAACGCTTTGGCGTATCCTCCTTCAATTGAAGCCTTTAATGTTTTTCCTGTTGACTGTTCTTCACGAATTCGCTCAAAAATGAGCACGTTCGCGTCCACCGCCATACCAATCGTCAATACGATACCAGCAATTCCTGGAAGCGTCAACGTTGCTCCAAAACCAGCAAGAATGCCTAAAATGAAAATCAAGTTTAGGATTAGAGCTAGATTCGCGATCAAACCGCTTGTTCGGTAATACATGATCATGAAGAGCGCAACAAAGAAAAGCCCTACCAAAACAGAGTAAAGACCTGCACGAATTGAAGACGCTCCAAGGCTGGGGCCTACTGTGCTTTCTTGAACGATTTCAACTGGCGCCGGCAATGCTCCCGATTTCAAAACGGTAACAATATCCTGAGCTTCAGCCTGATTGGCCAATTTGGTGATGTTGGAACGACCACCCGTAATGCGCTGTAACACATTGGGATATGAGTAAACAACTCCGTCCAAAACGATGGCAACGTTTGAGCCCACATTTGCGCCCGTAAGCCTTGCCCATGTACGAGAACCTTCTGAGTTCATAACCATGGTGACTTCAGGGGTATTCGAAAACTGCTCAAAATCAACGCGAGCGTCCGTAATAACGTCTCCGGTCAACTCGATTTCGTCTCTAACACCAAGTAGGTCGTAAACCTCATGGCCTTCTGTGGTGGTGCCTACTGCAGAAGACGTGTACATGAAGGACACGCCACGTGGAAACAGAGCTACCACTCTAGGATCTGACATTAGCCGGTTTACAGTAGCCGTATCCTGCTCGGCAACCCTGCCAAATGTTACTCCTTGACCAAACGGCTGCATCACATCTAATAAAACATTTCCAGACGCCTGATTCGAATTCAACAAGTCGTTGATATCAAGAGTGGTGTCTGCAGCGGCTACTAGACTCGAGTCTGTTGACGCTGCGGTCGAATCGACACCAGTCTCGTAAAACTCAATAACCCGCTGAAGCGTACGAACGTTGTCCGCAGGATCAACCATAAGTCTAAATTCAAGGCGAGCGGTGCCTTTTAGAAGCCCACGAATACGATCTGGATCATCAATTCCAGGAAGTTCGACGATTACTCGGCGCGTTCCCTGTTGTTGAATGCTTGGCTCTGTAACTCCATAACGGTCTACACGATCGCGAATAATCGAAATGGCGCGGGTGACGGCTTGATCGGCTTCTGTTCTGAGGTAGGCAGCCACATCTTCATTCGATGAGCGCCGCGTGATGGCCGCCGTCTCATTGCGGAAGTAGCGAGAAAGGCGTGCATTCGGGTCCCTCCTTTCAAATTCCCTCACAAAAACGTTAATGATCGATTCATCTGAGGTTTCGACTTCTGTCGTCGCCACTCTTAGAATGTCAAAAAATGCTTCATCTGTGTCAGAAGCTAGTTCGCTAATAAGAGCTTCAACTCTTACTTCAAGCGTAACATGCATTCCGCCGAGGAGATCGAGCCCTAACTTTAGGGCCTTTTCTTCAACTGAGCGAATTTTAGCGTAGTTATCCTGTCTGTATGTGGCTGCTTCGTCGTCCCCTAGACTACTTATTTCACTTTTGATTAAGTAGTTTTGTGCTGTTGGGTACAAATAGTACCCTGACAGGGCAAAAAAGAACACCGTCAGGAAAATCTTGAATCCGTTTCCTTTCATGGTTTCTGGAATGTATTGATTGGAAAAAAGTGGTTAGGCCCAATAAAATGAGCCTACGAAAGAGACCTGCGACCCCAAAATTACGTTGTCGCTATACTATTGAATGGACCTTTTTGGCCGGATCGGCTAAGGTCCTAAAGGCTGCAGCCCTGACGTGCGGGCTATTCGACTCGAAAACAACGAGTTCGCACTGGGTACATCTTCAAACGGCACGGAACGCGCAAAAAGGTGCTCTGCCCTGAAGTTTGACG
Organism: uncultured Bacteroidota bacterium; assembly: GCA_937876355.1. Lineage (GTDB taxonomy): Bacteria > Bacteroidota > Rhodothermia > Rhodothermales > UBA10348 > UBA10348. Next base: position 25,416 of record CALFHN010000177.1, read on the forward strand.
AACTAGGCAGAACAAAAATAACTCGGCCCCTTGCAACTACGTTTTTAGACGTGGTCAGAGTGATCTGAGCTACTGCAGCAGATCGGGTCATTGCATCTTCTAGGACGTCCTCAAAAAAGTCTTTTACTTTTGACGAAAGTCCAGATGTATGAGCGGCTGCAGCAATTTTATCTTCTGACATCGCGACTGCTGCCGGCGCAAAAAGGCCCGTAAGCGTACTCGACAGCAGTATAACTGCCACCATGCGAGCAAATTTTGATGTAGATGAAGTGTTCAAGAGTAGAAGAGAGCAAACGCGGTGAGGAACGGGAATTCCTCGCAAAAAAGCGTAATTATTTCTAAATGTTGCCTAGCAATATAAGTTACGAACATATCAAGCGTTTACCAAAGTCATTTTCAGAAGCCAAGTCCTCAATCGAGTGCATTTTCTCACGTAATTGACAAGAATATAGCTCGCGGACGATTTTTGAAGAGTACATTTGGGGCTCATTACAGGCTGATTTGAGGAATCTAGTGAGAGAATCACGCACATTAAGAAACCGGTTTACTTGGGCCACTTTTGTCGTTGCAATTGCCCTCCTTGCTTGGGGTGCTTTTGTTACATCGATCAATGCCGGGATGGCGGTTCCAGATTGGCCTTCTTCATTTAATTCGTACGATCCGTTCAATCCTTGGCCCAACTGGTGGACTATTACACCTGTATTGGCTGAACACGGACATCGTCTGCTAGGGGCGCTTGTCGGAATTCTTACTCTTTCTTTGGCCGTGTGGACGTGGGTAGCAGATGATCGGTCCTGGATGAAAAAATTGGCCCTTGGAGCTTTGGTTTTGGTCATAGCTCAAGGCGTTTTGGGTGGCCTAAGGGTAAGGTTGGTGTCTCTTGATTTGGCCGTTGTCCATGCCATGGTAGCACAGTTGTTTTTTGCTCTTCTGGCTACCATGATCATTTTTACATCCAAATCATGGTTTGCGAAGCCCGCGTCCGAACGTGCTTCTAGTGTATTTCAGGCTTTTGAAAAATTACTTGTCCTAATTCCTTTAGTCATATATATCCAGATATTCCTTGGGGCTCTTCTTCGCCATCCAGGTACCGGCATTGATCCTCTTTTTGTTGGATTGCACCTTGGGTGGGCATTTTTTGCCACAGCGATGATCGTGATATATTGGACCCGACTTCGATCAGTACCATCCGAATTTAAAGGTTTGATCAGGCTCTCAAATATGATGCTTTCAATCCTCGCCGTTCAGGTTTCTCTTGGTTTATTCGCATATTTAGTCTTATTGGATGAATCGGGAACGGTAAAGGCAAGCAACGTTCAAGTAATTGCAAATTCAGCGCACATGGTTATCGGGGCTTTGCTGTTTGCCTCCTCAGTGGCTACAGGAGTGTTATGTGTCCGATATCGCAAATTTGAACAAGAAAACAGTAGCCTTTCGCTTAATTTGACCTAGCCGTCAGATTAACCCTTCTGAAAATCATCACATTCATGCCGGAAAATCAAACAAAAACGATCTCAATAACTCAAGATTCCTCGTCGGTTTCTTGGAGAGACTGGTTTTCTTTGACCAAACCTGAAATCACTTTTCTGGTGCTGATCTCTTCGTTGGCGGGTTTTGTTTTGGCTTCGGAAAATGGAATCGATGGTTGGTTACTTCTTTGGACACTGATCGGGATTACCCTCTCCTCAGCTGGCGGATGTGCGCTTAATCACTACTTGGAGTGGGAATTAGATGCCTTGATGAAACGAACGGCGTATCGGCCCATACCGGGGGGCCGAATTTCACCTCAGAAGGCCAAGTGGTTTGGACTAACACTTGTCATTGTTGGAGTTGGGCTTTTGTGTCCTCTGACCAATCCACTTACAGGAGTACTCGCTGCAGCAACAGTGGCCTTGTACATTTTTGTTTATACCCCGATGAAGAGAAAGTCGAACTGGAATACTTTGGTTGGCACTTTGCCGGGTGCTCTTCCCGTTTTAGGGGGGTGGACCGCTGCAACTGGTTCCGTTGATCCAGGTGGGTGGGCCCTATTTGGAGTGTTGCTTTGCTGGCAAATGCCACACTTTTATTCTTTGGCATGGATGTATAAAAAAGATTACGAAAAAGGCGGATTTGTTATGTTAACCGTAACTGATCCGGATGGAGCTTCCACTGCATTTCAAATGGTAGCCTACTCGATCGGAATGGTTGTATTTTCCGTGTTACCTGTGTTTTTAGGACTCTCCAGCTGGATCTATTTAGTTGGTGCACTATTGCTAGGTGGTTGGTTTATGGTACCAGTCCTAAAGTTTTTTCTGTCTCGATCAGTGTTGCATGCTAGAGAAGTACTGAAAGCTTCGGTCATGTACATTCCTCTCCTTTTACTGGCCATCATCGTAGACAGACTACTGGCGTAGTCTTCGGCTTTTTCCCGACTCAAATGAATCAAAAGATTGACCTCTTGTCCCTCTCCAGGAGCGACTTACAGGATTGGGTTGAAATCACTGAAAAGCGATTCCGATCTGATCAAATCTATCGTTGGTTATGGAAACAAGGTGTACGGACATTTGACGAAATGTCCAATCTTCCGGAGTCTTTGAGGAATCGGTTGAAAAGCGAAGCTGCTTTGCAAACGATTACCCTGAGTAAAACTCAGTCTTCGGCAGACGGCACGGCTAAAATGTTATTCAAATTGGATTCTGGCCGATATGTAGAAACCGTTTTAATTCCAGATTTTGACGAGGAAGGTAATCCTTGGCGACTAACCGTATGCGTTTCTTCTCAGGTTGGATGCGCAATGGGTTGCTCTTTTTGCGCCACCGGTACGATGGGGTTTCAACAAAATTTGACCGCCGGTGAAATCTTCGATCAAGTGCGGGCTGCCAATAACTTATCCCTGGAATTATACGGTCACCGCATCACGAATATTGTCTTCATGGGCATGGGAGAGCCGTTGCTTAACTATGATGCCGTTTTAGGATCAGTTGAAAAGCTCGTTTCCGAAGATGGAATGGGGTTGGCTGCACGGCGCATTACTATATCAACGGTTGGGCTTGCAGGACGAATACGAGATCTGGCAGTGGAAGACTATAAAGTAAACCTTGCGGTTTCCCTTCACTCCCCTTTTGATGCAAAACGTTCCTCCATCATGCCCGTGAACCGCAAGGCCAAGACCGATCTCGGCGCGCTCATGGAGTCTATTGAATACTATACAAAGAGCACTGGTCGTAAGGTTACTTACGAATATTGCATGTTCGAAGGTTTTAATGATGCCGTAGCTGACGCTGCAGAACTCGCCAAAATTGTATCACGTGCTCCTAGCAAGGTTAATTTGATAATGTATAACCCAGTGGTAGGTCTTGGATTTAACAAATCGAGTGAAGAAACTCTGAACTCATTCATTTCCAGACTAGTGCAGGATCGAGTTCGGGTTACCGTTCGTAGAAGCAGAGGTCAAGATATTGATGCCGCATGCGGCCAACTTGCCGTCAAATATACCGATGTATCTAAGTCATGAACACTGCTAAAACTGATCTTCCGTTTCTTAAAACCACCTTCTCCAAATCCATTGCTGGATTTTTTGCCGCGTTGTTATTAGGAGCGCTCATTCCACGGACAGTTCAGTTTCTAGTCCGGAAGGTACTTATGAAGTCCATGCGCGATTTTTTCGTGCTGGTTCTCGCTGGCTGGCTTACGGACCGAATCGTGCACCTTGTGGTCGACAGTAAAAACACAGAAATCCAAAAGTAAATTGGCTGGTTTGAGGAAGTTGATTTAGATGGAGTCTAAGCGCCAAAGTGTCGACTGAACCCTATTCATCTTTCTTATTGGCTCGAACCAAAGACCGTCACTTTTTCTTCTGCCTTATTTTTCAGGAAGAATGCGGAGCCTGTTAAAATAAAAGTGATTACGACAATAACGGAAAAAGCCGTTCGATACCCGTCCAGTTCAAATTCGCTAGAAGCAGCAATTGCACCGACCATAGCGGCGGACATGAGTTGTCCGATGGATATAAAAAGGGTGATTACTCCCTGTGAAACAGCCCTTTCGTCCTTCTTTGCTTCATGCATCAAAATGTAACTAAGCGCGGATCCAAGTAGGCCAGCGAGTCCCAGACCAATAAACACTGACGCCAAATAGAACACTGGCTCAGAACCGGGGCTTGTGGAAATCCCGAGCATTCCCAGTCCAAGTAGCGTCAAACTCAACAAGACAATCAGTTTAGATCCAGTTTTATCTAACAGCCGCCCGGCGAGGGGCGATCCAATTGCCACAGCCAACATCAACGGCAGAAGCATAAAAGATGCTTCGGACATGGTCACGTTGTAGGCCAGCACGGCTATCGTTGGGAAGAAAATAAAGGCCGCTTCACATATTCCGGCTCCGACAGCAATTAGTAGTGCAATTGCGACCTGTCGGTTCTGAAATAATTCAAATCGAAAAACAGGATCTTCTGCCGTTCGGCTGGACCGAATGAGAATTGGAGTCAGGATGGCAATGATCAGAATGGAGTTAATTACCCTCCAACTTGTTAGGCTCTCTCCCAATTGGGACGTATCCAATACTGATATTGCATACGAAGCGGCCAACAAGATTCCCGCCAAAGAAACGAGTCCGACGCGGTCCAATGGTTTTTCTGAGCGCACATATTTTCCCGGCAAAATCTTCCAACCTATCCCAATGACAAAAAGCGCAATAGGAAAAAAACCTAGGTAAAGCCACCGCCAGCCGATGGTCAACATCATTCCCGCCAAAATGGGGCCGATAATAAACGCAACGCCAAAAACTGATCCCAGCACTCCAAACGCGCGTCCTCGCTTTTCAGGTGCGAAAGCATCTCCAATGACGGCTCCCGCAACCGGAAAAATGCCGGATGCTGCGGCCCCTTGCATACCTCGCCCAATTAAAAGGACGGCAAAACCAGATGCCGAGGCTACCACAACTCCACCTAATGCGAAAAGTGCGATATCAAACAGATAAATCACCTTCCTTCCGTATCGATCGGCCATTTTAGACATTAATGGTACACTCACAAGATTGGCCAAGACCCAAACTGAGAATACCCAAGAAACTTGACGCTCACCCAGACTAAAGGCGTCACGGATGGCTGGAATTGCAGGCCCAAGGATTGCAATGTCGAGCGCCGCCATTAACACACCCAAAAAAAGAACAAATAAAATGGGGGTTTGGCTTTTCGTACCTTCTACTGTCGACATATGCTGTTTAAATTCCGAGAGCTATCTATGAGAGGGCCACTCGGTAAATGGTCGGGTTACACGCTGAAATGTGAGCAATGCTAAGCGAAGGTACACTCCAATGCTTAGTTTTTTGACTGAAATAACGACAAAAACATCGTCTTAACGGACAATTCGGATATGCTTTCTATGAACAACTGGAATTGGCTTAGGCAAGCAGTGATTTGTTCGGTTGGCGCCTCTTTAGTGATTGGTCTTTGGGGATGCATCGAACCAATGGAATCCACCGTGCTGCGCCCCCCTCGTATTTCGTGGGCAGACTCTGTCCTGTCAACCATGAATTTGGGATCCAAAGTTGCCCAAATGATCATGGTTGATTTGAATAGTCCCGCTGACATTTCAAGTGAAACCCAAAGAAATGCTTTTTTGAGACACACGTTGGGTGGTCGGGCAGGTGGAATCGTCCTTTTTGCAGGAGATCCACTTGAATATGCTCCATGGATAGAATGGATTCAGAATCAATCGAACATTCCTAAGCTAGTAGCACTCGATGCTGAATGGGGAGCTGGTTACCGCATGAAGGGCATGACCCGTTTTCCAAATGCGATGGCTATTGCGGCATCGGGACGTTCTCAGCTAGCCTACAATATTGGATCCGAAACAGCACGGCAGGCCTCTACAATGGGAATTTCAGTATTGTTTGCGCCCGTGGCAGATGTATTGACCAATCCTCGAAATCCCGTTATTGGTACTAGGGCGTGGTCAGACAATCCCGATTCGGTTGCTCTCTATGCAAACGCCTTTGCAAAAGGGGTTCAGAGTCAGGGATTGATGCCCGTCGCAAAACATTTCCCTGGTCATGGAGATACCTTTGAAGATTCGCACACAAACCTACCAATCTCCAATCGATCTGAATCGAATTTTTTTGACGTGGACCTTAAACCATTTAGGGTGCTAATCAATGATTCCATTGGCGGTATAATGAGCGCCCACATTGTTGAAAAAGGGCACTCTTTTAGCGACCCGCTTCCCTCCACCCTTTCTCGGCGGCTTTTGACGGACTTATTGCGGGATTCACTTCGGTTTGAAGGAATAATTTTTTCCGACGCTTTAAATATGGCGGGTGTAACTGCGTTTGGTACCTCAGGTGAAGTCGCAGTGCAAGCCGTCATTGCTGGTATCGATGTACTTCTCATGCCTCCAGATCCAAATGCTGCTCATGCTGCTCTAGTAGCTGCAGTTAAAGACGGACAGATCTCAGAATCACGTATAGATTCTTCTGTTGTTCGAATTTTGCGAGCCAAAGACAAGCTCAGCCTTCAAAAAAGGGTCCGGTTTACTGATCTGAATTCAATTTTAAAGATTGTCACTTCAAAAGAATCCCAGGACGAGGCCTGGTTTGTTGGCAGAAATGCGGTAACCATATTAAAAAACGAGGGCGTCCTTCCCATTTTGGAAGAAAACGGCTCTATTCTGTTGATTTCCGCTGATTTCCGAGCCTACTCAGATAGTTCTCAGGATCCCGCACGGCAGCTGGCCGCCGCATTGGAGTCAGGAAGCCACAATTCAGTGGCTCACATCAAGCTAGATGCTTCAAATTGGGCACGTTATATGACCCGAATTGGTTCACAAGCAGAAAATAAGACTACGGTTATTTTCGCTGATTTTATTGGAATTACTCCAGTACGAAACTGGAACCGAATCAAATTTTTATCCGAACTAGCTTCTTCAAAGGTTTCCACGATTGTATTGGACCATGCCTCTCCGTACGCCGCCCTCCAAACTCCTGAAACGGTTTCTGTGCATTTGATTGGGTATGATGCCTCCACGGCGATGATAAAAGCAACCGCTGATGTTTTATTTGGAATGTCAGCCGCTAGTGGTCAATTGCCTCTCCAGTTAAGCGATAAATACCCTCGAGGATTCGGACTGAAGCTTCCACAAACTTTTGCTTCGCTTTCATCTGCAGGGTCATCTTCTATGGACGCTACGGTGCTCCATAAGCTAGACGCCATATTGGGTGCCGCTGTGACCGATAGGGCCTTTCCGGCAGCTTCCGTTGCCGTAGGAAGAGGAAACAACATAGTAAAAAGGACAGATTTCGGACAATTTACATATGAAAGTAGCCGAGATGTGAACGAAAACGATGTCTTCGATCTTGCATCTTTGACCAAAGTTATTGCTACCACGACCGCAATCATGCAGTTGTACGAAAAAGGGTTAATTGACCTCAATCGACCAGTTGCCGACTACTTGCCAGAATTCGGAGTTGGGGGAAAAGGATCGGTAACCATTTGGGACCTGCTCACCCACACAGGTGGTCTAATCCCTTTTATTCCATTCTACTCTAAGGGTATTTACGATGGCAAAGAGGTCCGATCTCGCATTTTGGGCGATTCTTTGAGTTATGAGCCAGGATCAAAGTTCGCCTATTCAGATTTTGGCCCTATAACTTTAGCCTGGATGATCGAACGGATCACAGGAGAAAAATTTAGTAGCTACACCCGCGACCATATTTTTATTCCGCTAATGATGCATCACACCGGCTTTAAGACCGTTAAATCAGGCATCGTGAACGATGCTGTTCCTACCGAAAAAGACACGTATTATCGCTTTCGAACGCTTCAGGGTGAGGTGCACGATGAAACCGCATGGGTACTCGGCGGAACGGCAGGGCACGCAGGTCTGTTTTCGAATGCGAACGATTTGGCCAAGTTTGCTGCGATGATGGCCAATGACGGTCAAATGGGGGATCATTATTTTTTAAAACCCGAAACCATCCGCAAGTTCACCACGAAAGTTAATCCCTTCGGAGATCACACTCGGGCATTGGGCTGGGATACAAAAAGTGCAACCGGTTATTCTTCGGCAGGTAGTAAATTTGGACCTCGATCTTTTGGTCATACAGGGTTTACTGGTACCTCGTTTTGGATAGATCCAGACACCGACGTTTTTGTTATTCTCTTGACAAATCGTGTCTACCCTACAAGAAATAACTCTGCTCACGTACCAATTAGGCCAGAAATCGCTAATATCGCTTTTTCTGCCTTGCAAACTGCCCACACCGTTGGGGAATCTGTAGCCGAAAGCCCGTAAGTAATTCACCTGGATTATTTTTGGAACAGAGGGAAGAGCAATGGCTTCAAGACCTCCAATGTTTTGAATCGAAATTATCCAGCGCCAATGCCTACTTACGAATACAAACGAGAAGACGGAACCACGTTTGAAACTGTCCAGCGCATAACGGCACCTTCGCTTACTGAATGCCCAACGACTGGTCAAAAAGTGAAGCGAATTATACGTTCTGGGGCTGGATTGGTCTTCAAGGGAAGTGGATTTTACCAGACCGACTATGTCCGAAAACCCGGTGATCCAGACTCAAAACCGAAAAGTGAGTCCAAAACCACGGCAGACACAAAACCTGACTCCAGCAAGGCCGAAGCTTCAAAAGCTAACGATTCTCCAGCTTCCAGCAAATCTGAATCGACGGGATCAAAGAACTCGGACTGAACTAATTTGTGCTGATCTGTTCGTAGGCTTCCAATGCCATACTAGGCGCGGCGCGCGGCGTGCGCATTGACTAAGCCGCCAATTCTGCACTTTTGACTATTGAGGCAAAATCTTCTGCGTTCAGTGCCGCTCCCCCAATCAGACCACCATCTACATTGGAGCGGGCAAACAATTCGGAAGCGTTTCCTGGCTTGACGCTACCGCCGTACAAAATGTCAATCGCATAACCCGTCTTCTGACCAAACAGCTCAACCAACAAAGATCGAATGTGAGTGTGCATCGATTCAACTTGTTCGGGCGATGCTGTTCTGCCTGTCCCGATTGCCCAAACGGGTTCATATGCCAAAACGAGCTCACTCCCTTGAGACACGGTTAGGCCATCTAAGCTCTGCCTAACTTGTTCTTCCACAACTGCATTTTGGCGATCGGCATCTCGTTGGGCAAGAGACTCCCCTACACAAACGATGGGTACCAATCTGTGTCGATGCGCTTGAATTGCTTTTCGAGATACGATTTCGTTGGTTTCTCCGAAATATTCCCGCCTTTCGCTATGCCCCAGAATCACATAGTGGCATCCTACGGCTCTCAGCATACTCGCGGACACTTCACCCGTATATGCTCCGGAGTCTGATTCGTGCATGTTTTGAGCGCCCATGCGAATGCCTGAACCGTGTAAGATGCTGTAGGTCGCATCTAGATCGACAAAAGGAGGGCAAATGGCGACTAATGTTTTTTCGGGTTTCCCAATGGACGATACCAACCCTGCCGTTAACTGCCGCGCAGCAGCTAGGTCAAGATTCATTTTCCAATTACCGGCTACCAACATTTAGCTTTCCTCAATTAATTTTTTTCAATACTGGGACTTTTGTTATCCCATTTAAACCGGTAACAATTGAAGCCAAATCTTCTTCAAGAGCCACAATTCCCGGTCCAGAATATTTTCTGACGATTTGCCCTGATGGGTCTATCAAATACCGGGTAGGCAAGATTTGAACATTAAAATCGCTAACAATTTTCGAATCCATACCCATCGGTAACCAGACAAAATATCCAGCGTGCGAATCTCCATCAAATAGAGCTTCATTTACCACACTATCTGGTTCAACAGAAAGGGAAATGGTTATAAACATGCGAGGGTCTAGTGCTGCAGCGATGTTATCGCGATCGGCAAATTCTCTCTGAAAAACAGGCTCGGAAGGGTTAAAAAACTCAAGAATCAAAAATTTACCCTTAAATCCGGCCGTGCTGAGGTCGGCCCCCTTTCGACTAACTTCGGAAAATGCTGGCGCATTCATCCCCGGCTGTAGATTTTCCAATTCGTACGTAGCACGGGCTGCCCAAGCTGACCATTCAGAGGTGGGATACCGCTTTTTAAGCAATGTGGCCGTTTGGACAGCTAAAGAATTCTGAAAACTATCGGCATAAGCAATAATTTTTTCCGCCATGATTCCAGGATGCCTCTCTTCGGGCGACACGGCGAGGTAATAATCGAGCATGGCAAGAGCCGAGTCCTGTCCTGCTAATCGAGCGATTGAACGTCTTGCCGCACTAACAACCTCAACCAAACTATTGTTTTTTAAACTAAGGAGAGGCAAACGCTGGGCTACCGTAGAATCATTCCATCCCTCCATCATCACAATTGATTCGGCCATGGCCAGCTCGCCGCCTATAGTTGACGGATATGCAGCCGGAATGCTCCACAAGACCGTGCTTGTCTGAGCCGTGATTCGTCCAATATCTTCGGGGACGTAAGCTTCAGATCGAAGCATTTCAAGCATTTGTTGATTATGACCCGCTTTTGCGTTTCGATAAGCAGACCACGCTACATTTTCTGACGAAATAATACGTAATCCACTCGGATTTAACGGATACGATCCGTTTACTCGGGCGCTATCGCCATTAGATACAACAAAATCGTTTACCGAAAGAACCGTTCCAGAGCGCTCAACGACCATGGGAAACACGCCCGAAACATGGGCCCGAACGTTCATCGCAAAGGCTCCTGAAGCAGTGGTGACGGCTGTGCCCAGTGTGTCGACATCCCCTTCAATACGAGTTAGAACAGATACTCTGAAACCAGAAAAGTCCGCTCCAGAATCGACTTCGGCCCGTATGGAAAGTGTCCCCTCAACATAACTTTCTACTTCAAATGCAGGTTCGTTATTGCATCCGCTAACCGTAAGAAAGGCAAGTGTCAGAAAAGCCCAAGTAATGGTGGAAAAGGAATTCCTTGTCATGAATACGATAATAATGAGTGATTAGATAACGGGCTGGAAGAGAACACATTTGGACGGGTCCTGATCCTGCAGATTTACGAGTTAACGGCTTCTGCAAAGTAAATTTTAACCTAGCCTAATAGGCCATAACCTTCTCGATTCCTTCCCGTAATCTGCTCTGGGCGGAATAAAGTTCGCTTTCGATTTGTTTTGAAAAGGGAATGGGCATATCTAAACCTCCCAATCTAAGTGGTGGAGCCTCAAGGAATTCAAAAACAGATTCCGATATTTGTGCAGAAATTTCTGCTCCAAATCCGGCGGTTTTGGGAGCTTCATGGAGAATCACCACACGATTTGTCTTTTTTACAGACTCAATGACGGCCTCCCTATCCCAAGGAACGAGTGTACGCAGGTCGATAATTTCAATATCTACACCCCTATTCTCCCAGTAGATCGCTTCTTCCAACGCCCATGAAACTCCAATCCCATAGGTAATGATAGAAAGGTCGGACCCATTCCTTACTCGATTCGCTTGTCCCAAAGGGATCCGGTACGACTCGGATGGTACCATTCCTTTGAGGGATCTATATAGTTTTTTGTGTTCTAGATAGAGCACGGGATTGGGGTCATCGAGGCTGGAAAGCAACAATCCTTTCGCATCGTAGGGAGAGGACGGAATGACCACCTTTAAACCGGGAGTGTGACAAAACCAAGCCTCCATCGACTGGGAGTGAAACGGCCCGGCACCAATTCCGCCGCCAAAAGGTGCCCTAATCGTTACGTTTATTGGTGCCCCCCATCTGTAGTATGTAGTAGCCAGGTTATTTACAATCTGATTGAAGCCACAGGTTATGAAGTCAAAATACTGTATCTCAACTATAGGCTGGTAGCCGGCAAGAGCGAGCCCCATAGCCGCTCCAATAGCTCCGCTTTCGATAATGGGCGTGTTGCGAATCCTGTCAGTTCCAAATTCTTGTACGAAATCTTGGGTGACCTTAAATACTCCCCCATATTCGGCAATATCCTGTCCAAAAATTACCGATTTCGAATTTTCGCGCATCCCCAAGCGAAGCCCATCCGAGATGGCATCGATAAACCTCATTTCTTTAGCTTCTGAGGACGGAAGCACAGCCGTCGCAGCGTTGTTATTCTTTGGGCTTGCGAATACATCGGCCAATTCCAGTTCTGCTGTGCTTGTCGCTTCAGGTTGAGTCAAGGCCCATTCCGCCACACGGTTCACCTCCTCAACTAATTCCTTCCTTATTTCCGCCTGTTTTTTTGCTGGAAGTTTTTTCTTAGCTAAGCTTTCAAAACGTTCAACAGGATCCAATTTCGCCCATTTATCTAGAAGCTCTTGAGGTACATATTTGGTACCTGATGCTTCTTCATGCCCTCTGATTCGAAAAGTTTTCATCTCTAACAGAGTGGGTCCCTCTCCTTTTGAAGCCCTAGCTCGAGCCACGGAAACGGCCTCAATTACTGCCATGATGTCGTTTCCGTCGACAATCACGGAATCCATTCCGTATCCAATTCCTGAGTCGGCAATATTTTCTGCGGGAATAACGTCTGGCGTTGGGGTCGATAGTCCGTAACCATTGTTTTCAACAACAAACAAAACCGGCAATTTCCAAACCGAAGCCAAATTTAAGGCCTCGTGAAAATCCCCCTCGCGGGTTGCCCCCTCACCCACAAAGGCCAATGCCACTCGGTCTTCACCGTCCAATTGAGCTGCCAGTCCAAGTCCATCGGCAACTGGAAGCATGGCCGCCAACTGAGAAATCATCCCTACGATGTTCTTTTCCAAAATGCCAAAATGAAACGTGCGGTCTCTGCCTTTTGTATAACCGCCTTCCTTTCCCATCAATTGGCAAAACAATCGTTCTAAAGGCAATCCTCGAGTTGTCCAAACTCCCAAATTCCTGTGCATAGGAAGGATATAGTCATCCTTTTTTAAAGCATATGCCGTTCCGACAGCAATGGCTTCCTGACCATACCCACTAAACCATTTGGATATTCTCCCCTGCCGAATAAGGCGAAGCATCTTATCCTCTATTACTCGAGGGAGCAATAGAGCTCGGTACAAATGTTCAAATTGACTGGGTGTATTTATCGGCATAAAGAGCCTTAAAGGCTAACAAAAAGGGCGTTTCAAAGACCCAAATATACGGCAAGGAGACTATTACCAACCACTCCCGCGCAGGGCTGTGTACACTGTTCTGAACAAGATTTGAAGATCTTTTCGAAAGCTCATGTTTTCGATATAAAACAGATCGTATTTGACCTTCTGCTGAACGTCTTTTAAATCCGAATCATATTTCCATTTAACCTGGGCCCATCCCGTGATTCCTGGTTTTACTCGATGACGTCGCGAATACAATGGGATCTCTTTGGTTAGTTTTTCAACAAAAAATGGGCGCTCTGGCCTGGGGCCTACAAGACTCATTTCTCCTTTGAGCACATTCCAAAACTGTGGGACTTCATCGAGCCTCATTTTGCGGAGCCATCTTCCCAGTTTAGTATAACGAGGATCTCCTGCTGTGGCCCAAACTGGGCCCGTGTCTGCCTCGGCGTTGTTTAACATCGTTCTGAATTTTAGCATGCTAAATGGTCGACCGTTCTGGCCAATCCTGGTTTGGCGATAAATCGAAGGGCCAGAACTAGTTAACCTCACCATCAATCCAACCAAAAGCCACAACGGGAGCCCAACTATCAACACGACCACTGCGAAGGTAAAATCAAAAATACGCTTGAGACTTTGCTCCCACGCTTGCATCGGCTCAGGTAGCACCTCAATTAAAGGCAAACCGTACATGTGTTCAGTCCGGGCCATCCCGCCGATGATCGAGTAAAAATCAGGGACTAGCTTTAATTTAACTGGTTTTCCATCACACAATCGCAACACTTCTAACAGTGATGCTCCATCGTTGGGCCCTAGGGCGATGAGAACATCTTGAATTTCCAAATCGTCAATCAGATTGGGAAGATCCTCCATTTCAAACTGCTTAGCAGTTAACAATCCAGTTGAAGTGGTTACAGCTTCCGGATGACTCGAACCGTTTTCCCGGGATAAACGAATGGCCCCAACAATGTCGAGGCCCGCTTCAGGATAGCGTGCTACTTCTTCGTAAAGGAGTTCTAAGGCGTCTGACCACCCGACGATTAATGCTCGATGAAGTCCTTTCCCCTTTAATATTAATATTTTTTGAACGGACCGGACAATTATTCGGCCAGCCGAAACCATTACAATCATGGCTGCCCAGTAGGCGATCAGATTTAACTGAGCCGAATGTGGGTCAAGGTTATTTACGAAAAAGACAAAGAAAAGGACCAAAATGCCAATGGTTACCACTTTCCCAATCGTTACCAGCTCATCAAATCGGGAAGCCGCATACCGTTCACGATATAATCCAAAAAACAGAAACACAAGCAGCCAGAAAAGTGATAAAACGACCACCATTGCGCCGAGGTAGGTAGGGTCTGGCGAAAAAATGGGGGTACTAAACCAGTTCCATTCAAATCTAGCCCAATACCAAACCATGTTCGCCCATGCAAACGCCACGGCGTCCATCGCCACTAAAAATATTAATTCAGTTTTTCGATTCACGATGCAGCGTGTGTCGGTTACATGTCACATTTGACTAGGAGCCCATTTGACTAGGCGCCCATTTGACCAGGAGCCGGGTAGACCCAAAAAGTAGATTCTACGTTTTCGGTTCGCAACTCGCCAACAAACCCTGACAATCTCCCATTGTTCACCTAATTTGTGTTCTAACTCAAAGATCTACCTTCTACGCTATGCTGGCTCGCACAATTTTTCTACTTGTTGTAGTGTCTACTGGGTTTAATCAAACAATTTGGGCCCAGGAACGAGGGCCGATTTTACCCATGGATGATCCAGCCCTTTGGTATTACAACGCCCTTTTGGCTCGTGGGTATCTTTCAAGCCTGGATGCCGGATCGTTCCCCATTTCGGAATCAGCCTTTCGCCTTGGGCTGCAAGACGCTTCAACCGAGCTTGGTGGCGTACTACCCAGACTGCAACGACGCTTGTTTTCTGACTCTTCGTTGACCTCCAGACACTTCGGGATTCGGCTTAGGCCGGGCGTTTCTGTTGCAAATCAAGAAGCATCAAACTTTCTTCGAAGCGAAAGCAACCCGTCTAATGTGATTTACAGTTTACTAGGATTCGAATCTTGGTTTACAGCGGGAAACTTCACCGCTGCTTGGGGATGGCGCCATGATCGATATTATGATCGAGATCCGGAAGGCCTTGATACCGCTCATCGATGGGCTATTCGGCCGGAAAATGCCTACATATCATACTCCGGGAAATATGCGAACATCATGGTAGGCCGAGTTCGAAGACATTGGGGTGGATATTCTCAACCTGGTTTTCTATTGAGCGACAATCCGCGGCCCATGGACCATCTGGCTTTCCGAGTCGGGACGAATCGCTTGAATTTGAGCACTAATCTGTCAGAACTGGACAGTATAACGGGTGATGGCCGTTTTACCGGCACTGCCGGCGACGATTCTGTATCGTCTGGAAGCGAGCGACGATATCTTGCCGTGCACAAATTAACGATAGCAAAACCCGGGTCTTGGAGCATCGGGTTAATGCATTCAATTTTGTACTCAGGCGCCAATAGTGGCGTCTCTTTAAAATTTATCAATCCACTTCAATTGGCCATTTTATCCGTCGATGAAAAGCCGAAAAACGAGGAGAACAACGGATTGCTGGGCGCATTTTTTCAAATAAATCGTCCCTCCCTCCTGATTCAAGGGCAAGTGGCAATTGACGACTTTGATTTATTAAATGGGAAGGAGCCAGCGTCTTTGGCGGCAACTCTGTTTGTTTATCGAGCAAATATGTTTTCTCATCTTGACGTCTCTGCGGGCGCAACCGTTGTGACAGCCCGAACATTCAACGCAGACCAGCCTGAAGGAAAATATCTTTACCTGCAACGAGGAATTGGTACCCAGTATTCTGATTTTGTCTCCGCTTTTGCCTCAGCAACCGTTTTCATTGGCTCGGGCACGACTATTATGCCTCGATTGGACGTGCTCTTTCAAGGGGAAGGTGACTTTCATCAACCTTTTCCTGCGCATGACGGGCCTCCTGCCTTGTTTTCCGGTGTGGTTGAGCGCACGATTCGCCCCTCCGTTTCTTTCCAAGTTGTGCTTAGTCAATTAATTGATATGGAGGCTACTGGAGGAGTGAATCTTACAAACAATACTAATCATATCAATGGAGCCTCTGGAGCGCATTTTTCCGGAGGCGTATCCATCAGTTACCGATTTATTTGGGACGGAGCTTTTTAGTGAGTTGGATTAAAATTACTGTTAGTTTCATATTTTGGGGATTCTGTCTACAGGCGACGTCTGCGCAGGAGGTTAAAGACGTCTTTGGATCTATCCGCCTAAGTGCAGGTCCGGAAACCTCTCTCTACGCAGCGCACGTTGATTCTTGGAAAGCCGGATACGGGGGGCGACTTGTTGCTGCGACTCCGTTTTATGTTGGGGATGTTGAGCTGGGCATTTCCATCGTTCCTTGGAATGCCAAGGACGCTTCGGTTCCAAATTTTATGTCGGCTTTAATTTTCGCAGGTTGGTCTATTTCTTCCTCTCCGAAAAATGCCGTAAAAGCGGCAACTGGCGTTCGTTTCGGGAATTATTTTATGGCTTTTGACAGCCAAGAGGTTTCCGGGGAGCGAAATGAAAGCGAATTTGTGGTCTCTCCATTTATCGGTCTTAGACGCACGTTCTTTCGCAAAATAGAAGGGTTTATCGAAGTCAACGCATCCAAAGTGTTTACTGTACCCAGGATCGATTTCGTCCAAGTTTCAGCTGGTCTTTCCGTCACCGTGGGCGCACCAGGTTGGCTACGTGGAATACTCAAATGAAGCAGGTCCCAATCATTCTCTTCCTTGTGTTATGCGTTCAAGTGAGCTCAGGCAGACAAAGCATGAGTTGGACGGGAGCGGACTTGGCACAGCGCGGCACGGTTCGATTTACCGAATTACTTCAGACTCTCGAGCCTTTGCGATTTTGGTCCACTGACCGCTACACAACAAGATTGGCTGGACAGGGCCTCGGTGGAGCTCACTCGCTAGGACCGGCTGTGGTAGTCGACGGTCTTCCTTTCAGTTCTCAATTTATGGACCGTACAGAGTATGAGCTTATTCCCATTGGACCTCGGGACATTGCCCTCCTTTCGTTTCAGCCTGGATGGACGATGTTACCGGACGGCAGAATGGCCGATGGCGTACTCAGGATAAGCACGCTAAAACCACAAGGATTTTCGGTCCGCGGTTCGGTTGGACTTACGAACGAAACGGGAGACCCCGGACCGTCCATTTATTCCAATCCGGCAGCAAAAAACGTTGATCGAAGTGGGCCCACTGCTGGGCTTCGATTGTCCTGGGGTAGTCCAACCTGGTACGTACAAGCAGGACTAGATTCTGATGCATTTCATATGACCGACGCCCGCGTTGAAGGACGAGTTTGGAGCATTTTTGCCGGAGAGGTAAAACCGGTCATATCGCATGTTACCCAAAGTGTAAGGATTTCGCATGCTTCCGAGAAACACTCCCTGGAGTTATGGGGTGGACAAACCGTCAAAAACAATTTTCTATTTGACGAATTGGCTGGCTTGGAGTGGCCCTTGAAAGAGGAGCGAGTCTGGCTACACGGGAATTCCACTTATGCTCTAAGCAAAAAATGGAAAATTGGGGTTTCTGGGGATCTGGGGACATGGGAAACGCAAAATTTGAAGGCTCAGATCGATCTCCCCGATAAGTTATCAATTGAGGATTATCGGGCTGAATTTCAACTTCAATATGCAACTCCAACGTTTTCTGCTGTTTGGGCTGGAGGCGGCCGAAAAAGTAAGTTAAGTCAATTAAACGGAGGCCAGTTACGTAGTCTGAGCATTGTACACGCACGGTCTGAAATGAATTTGGGGCTGACAACCAAGAGCCATTTGAAAATCCTAGGAAGCGTCTCTGCGCCATCTGCCCAGATATCCGACCTGACCCAAATGTCCTACTTGGTAGGTACCGAATTGGCGCACGAAAAACCTAGCTCAGGATGGCTAAGATTGGGATTAACCGTTCGAAGTGATATTGTGGAAGATGTTTGGACAACCCTTGACCTGATCGAATCTGGAGCAACCTTTGGCCAGTGGGCGCCAAACTTTGTTGTGCCGGTATACGATTCAAGAGCAGAAACCATTGAAGTTAGTCTTTCTAGTTCATCAGTTGTAGGTCGTAACCTGTTGTTCTGGATCGACTTGCGAGCTCGTCGCCTCTCTGGCCTAACCATCCCGGATCGAAATTTTATCAATAAAGGACCCGATTTAGGGTTTCGATCCGAATCCGACTATAAGATTGGGCACCAAGGGACGGTGGCCAGCCCGACGGTTGGTTTTACCTACAAATCGGACCTTGCGCGACTAGAGATCTCATATCAATACATTCGGCTTATCGCGGATGGCGATCTCCTTTTTTGGAAAAACTTTTCCGGATTATCCCCGCATCGGCTTAGGAGTACACTATTGGTCAACCCAACCCCTAGACTGCATTTATTTGCCTCTCTGCGAATTGAAAATCGGTCCTTGTGGCCAGAATACCCCTCGCTTGAAAGCAGTCGAGTCCCTGGGTTTGTGCAACTCGATGGCACGTTGTCCAAAGAGTTATGGAATGACAACATCAGCCTTAGTTTTTCCGTAATTAACCTATTAAACCGACACATCGTAAAACACCCTTCAGGTGTGGATGAACAAATGGCGGTTCGTCTTGGGGTATCGGTTCGTTTTTCCAAACACGATGGTCACTATCCGTGAATTTCCCTCCCGATTCCATCTCGCGATATGGGTCCCTAGTATCCGAACCTCAGGCTTTTTTCGAATCCTGTGCGCGTCCATTATCGGTCACTGGATGGTACAATCCGTCTAAAAAGGCCGTGTCTCCCTTGATTGGGACGGCACCTGATCGTACCACCTTGAATTGGGATTCGAACGGTTTTAAGTGTGCTGATATGCTTAATGAACGATTCCTCATGGACTTTTTGACGGGCGCAATTGCCATCCAAGAGGAATCAGCTATGACGTCTGTCCACCTGATGGATATACAGCCAGGACAGCGCATCCTTGATCTGTGCGCCGCTCCGGGCAACAAGACGGCACAAATATCAACCAGACTCGGTGAATCCGGAACCCTCGTTGCCAACGATATATCAAAAGCTCGCTTAGGCGTTTTACACGGAGTAATTGATCGGATGGGGTTGGCTAACGTTGTTACCACTACCTATGACGCAAGACAATTTCCTATTCCACACCGATTGTTTGACTCTGTACTAGCGGACGTCCCCTGCTCGTGCGAAGGCACCTCGCGAAAATATCCTGGAATTCTGCTTAAAAACAATCAAAATGAGAGAACCAGGCTTGTTCGCAATCAAATTGAAATCTTGGAACGCGCCGTGCGATGTGTCCGTCCTGGAGGCTGTGTAGTTTATTCAACATGCACGTATGCGCCGGAAGAAAACGAATGTGTAGTAAACGATGTGCTTAAGCGGGCACCAAGTGGATTCGAATGCGAATTAGTTCAAGTCCAGATTCCTGGATTTCATTTCAGCCCTGGGCTTACCAATTGGAATGGTGAGCACCTAGACGATTCGTTGTCCAAATGTGCAAGGATCTGGCCTCATTTGAACGACACGGGCGGTTTTTTTCTTGCCATTCTGCGCCGATGCCAACGTGATGATGACGTTTCTAAAGATGCTCCTAAGATCAAAACGGAGCCCATTTTAACCTCAGAGTGGCCGTGGTTGGCTCATGATTTCTCAGAAAGCGACCTATCCCCATGGAGAAGCATCGCCTTTTCGAATAAATATGATCGACTAATGGGGCAAGAATGTGAACCACCTGAAGGACTTAAAATCCAAACCATTGGCATGACCGGACTCAATCTTAAGTCACAATATCCTAAATTTTCGACCGCCCTTGCATTAAAAATCGGTCATCTTGCACGCGGTGCCTGGGCTGAAATCGAACCGGAACGGGCTCTAGATTACTGGGACAGGAAGACAGTCCCCGTTCTTACGTCTCAAACACCTTATCCGTCAACTAGAACGATGATCGTTCGATGCGGGGGGCAATCTCTGGGCTTAGGGTCTGCATCCGATACGTCGCTCAATGTGCAAAGTAGATTTCCAAAAGTTTGGGGCGGTCTTCAAATCGCAGATCGCATTCGCCAAATCCGAACTTTGTGAAAGCTGGGCCGAATGCCTATCGCCGACTGAACTTAAATGAGATGGTGCCCGACTGATTCTCCTGGGGTGCGTCGGCTGGAAGTGGATTAAATTGCCAACGATCAAGAACCTCCATGACGGCTCTTTCCAGAGTGGGATCTCCTTTTCTAACAGGAATACGTTGAATTATGCGCCCTTGAGGATTGACTACAATTCTAAATTGAATAGTTGCATCTACCTGCACCGTATAAGCCGGGATCGGCGTGTTAAGGGGCGCACGATTTAAGCCTTCAATTTGATAGGGCGCGGACTTGGTTGCCTCATCTGACTCCCCTTCGTCCCCAGAAGCTTTACCCTCCGAGGCTTTAATCGAACCGCTACCCAGCGGCTTAACAATTTCCTTTTCAGGAACTGGCACTGGAGCCTCTTCTTTTACTTCCGTTTTACTTTTCTCGGGAGTAATAACTTCTGCTTTGGGTGTCTCAACAATATCTTCGCTGACAACCTCTGCGACTTGTTTCGGCAATTCAACTGGTTTTACTACTTCTGGAGGAGCGACTGCAGCCTGCTTTACCGTTTCTTCGACTTCTTCAAATTTTTCAGGGACCTCTTGCTCGGTCTTAGGAGCCTGCTGCACAGGTCGACCTCCCGAAATTGGACCAAATTCAACTTCTAAAAACCCAAACGGTTGATTCTCAGTTGCAGCAGTGGTCATTAGAGACAACAGTAGAATAATGAGCACGTGAACGCCCAGACTTACCGACATGCCTGTCCAATCTTCCCGTTTCATATTGCTACCTAGTTTGGATCGTTCAACCGTTGATTTACTGGATTGCTCCCACCAGAAGCCGATTTATTCCCAGAATCCCATATTTCTTTTATGACGAAGCGTGGGCGTCGTTTCACCTCATCATATACCCTGGCAACATACGTACCAACAATTCCGAGAAAGAATAATTGTATCCCTCCAAAAAAGAAGGCAGCAAAAATGAGCGATGCCCATCCTGTAATTGCAGTCCCTAGCACGTATTTGGTGATGAGTACCCAGAACAACCCAATGATTGATCCCGTCGCAATCAGTACTCCTAAATTGACAGCCAATTTCAGCGGCTTGGCCGAAAACGAAGTCAATCCATCGATGGCCAGTTGGAGCCTTCGACGAAATGGGTACTTGGTCTTTCCCGCCGCTCTACCTGGACGCTCGTATTCTATCCCCGTCTGGCTAAATCCTAGCCACGCGATGAGGCCCCGAACATAGGGCTGTTGCTCTTCAAACGTGTTGAAAGCTTCTATTACCGGGCGGGAAATCAATCGAAAATCTCCGGTGTCTACTGGAGCATTTATTTCGGAAAGACTCCTAAACAATCGATAAAACCAGTGAGCCGTTAGACGTTCGGCCACGGACACTTCTGAGCGAACACTTCGGACTCCATACACCACTTCATAACCCTTCTTCCACGTGTCAATCATTTTTCCAGCGATATCCAATGGGTCTTGCAGGTCCGCATCCAAAATGATCGCGGCGTCCGTCTGGCATCGCTTAATGCCCGCTGAAATGGCCATTTGGTGACCAAAATTGCGGGAAAAACGAATCACTTGATATCCCGGAATGCCTTTTGTCAATCGAAATACTTCCGAAGCAGTCTTATCCGTACTGCCATCGTCCACAAAGATTACCCCAATCATCTCCGAACGCTTGCCTTTGAATACTTCCAATTCACTTATCAGAAGCGGCAGCATCTCTTCCTCATTAAACAGAGGAATTATGAGGGAAACGCTGGATTCAGTTGAAGTAGACATCAATCGTCTTGTCCAAATCCGTATTTGATCGAGACACGATGCGAATACCCTAGGTCAGATACGATACCCGCGAAATCGCCAAATCCGTAGTCGACGGCCGCAGATCCCAGAAGGAATCCGGCGCCTATCGAAGGAGTGAGATCCAATCCCGAGTCCTTCAACTGTTGAATTCGATTAAAACCGCCTCGAAGAAACAGCTTCATATCATAATTGAGCTCCATACCTAGCCGCGGATAAATTGAAGTTTTGCCGATGGAAAAAGCATTGGACACATAATTATCAAATGCCAGATCGGTATCCAAAGCAACCAAAAGTCCACCAAATGACAGGGGAATCTCTTTGGCGAAACCAAGTCGTAACACAGGCAATACCAATTCAGTCCCGCCCTCTGGTAAATCGTCACCAAAAACATCACGAATGTTGGATAGCGATCCTGCATTAACACTCCAAGATTGAAGCATCGTTGTCGCGTCTTGAAGTGTGGCTCCCGCTCGCCACGTTTCGGCTTCAAGCTGCACTCCAAAGTCCATGGAGTAACCCCACGCGGTAGCAAAGTCGCCAATGGAGCGGTGAATAATCTTGGAGGTCGCCCCAACTGACCAGCGTTCATTCAGTTGTTTTCCGTACGAAAACATAATCGCGTAGTCGGCTGCAGAAAAAGTGGTGATAAAGTCTTCAGGATTTGATTTTGGTTGGTTCCGCTCTGAATCCCAAGCATCTAGCGTATTTTTAATGTCGTTGACGCCGCTTCGAATGAGGGTAATGCCAAAGACTGAACGTTCGGAAAATGGCATAGCGAATCCGGCATAATCAAACGATACGACCCCTGAAAATCGTTCAGCGTGCATGTAGGATGCTTCCATTTGGGAAACTGAGCTGAGACCAGCGGGATTCCAATAACCAGCATATACATCCTCAGCTACGGATATATACGCACCTCCCATGGCAAGGGCCCGTGCCCCTACCCCACCAGCTAAAAAGTCTGCGCCATACTTTGCAACCCGCTGAGCAGCTGCATCGGTCGCATGAATCGCCCAATAGCTTAGAATAAAAAAAACGAAAAGGCGAAAAAATCTCATGTTTGAGGCGTTAGATCGATGTTAGATCCAAATGCTCATTTACCGCTCAAGTTTCGATGGGCATCGAGATTGGTTCAACAGGATCAATGATTGGCTCGCAGGGATCGATAGTTTTTCTAAGTCTTGCTGCAAAAGCACCATCCATGCCCGTATTAAACGGCAGACTCTCGAAGTACCCATCCTCATTTTGCAATATCGCTGGAAATCCTAGAGGGAGCTGATCCAAGGAAAAACACGGATTCCGAAAGAGAAAGTTCGATATCTGGGCATGGTTTTCCTCGATATCGATAGTGCACGTACTGTACACTAAAACGCCGCCAGGCCGAACACATCGTGCCGCCGAGTCCAAAAGAGTACGTTGTAGCGCGGTCAGGTCTTCGAAGTCCGATTCCTTTCGATTCCACCTCATATCTGCCTTTTTGGATAAGACACCAAACCCAGTACAAGGGGCGTCCAAGAGCACTTTGTCAAAGCCATTGATCCAGCTAGGAGGAGGGTTTAAGCCATCACGGGCATCCAACGTAATATTTTCTAACCCCTGATCGAGAGCAGATCCTCGTAATAAATTCAGCCTCCGTTTGTGTATATCGGACGCGACTACCTCTCCCTTTCCATCCATGATCATGGCCATAAGCAACGACTTGCCTCCTGGGGCTGCACACATATCCAAAATGCGGTCATCTGCTTGTGGCGCAACGACTTGGACAACCATAGCAGCCGCTTCATCTTGGACTCGAACCGAGCCGTCCTTCAAAAAGCCACCCCTTAAAAGAGGTTGCACACTTCTGATGCGCCAAAACCCAGGAATAAACTCCGATGCATTGATTTCAACACCTGCTTCAGCTAGAACATCCATCACCTCGGCTTCTCGGCTCACGATGTGAATACCATACGTCGGGCGTTCGTTGTTATGAATCATCAGCCGAATGGTGTCGGGCTCTCCGAAATCCTCGAGCCATCGCTTGACCATCCAGTCGGGGTGAGAGTGCTCGATTCCTAGCTGAGTAGATTTTTGTTCGGATACCGGTTTAGGGAGCGTATCTCTTTTACGCAAAACGGAGCGTAAAAGACCGTTGGTTAATCCTGCGGCACCAATCCGAACATGGACTTTGGCGGCTTCAACAGCCTCGTGAATGGCCGCGTGATCGGGAGTTTCAGTGAAAAGAAGCTCATAAAGCCCGATTCGCAAAACCGTCCTCAATGCTTTTTCAAGGTTGCCGCTCTTCGATTTGTAAAAGCTGTCAATCAAGAAGTCCAAATATCTGTGCCAACGTGTGACGCCCGCCACCAAATCCCGCACCTGACGCTCTCTTCCCGGGTCCATGTCACTGTCTTTTCTTGAAAGACCCACAAATGATCCTCGATCTTCATTTTGCTCCAATTGCCTGGCTGCTTCAACCCGCGCTGAAGTAGAAGATGGAGGACGTTTATCACTATTTTTCGAATTGGACACTATTATCTATGATTGAGAGCATTTTGGCCCTGTGAAAACAATTAAAACGATTTTTGTAGCATCCGAGCAGCTACAAATAATGGATCGTGCGCAGGTGCCAACGCAGGAGCGTAGACATAGTCAATGTTATATAAATCTTCGACGGTTCCTTTTGCACGAAGCACGGCTGTCAAGACGTTTACCCGCGAAGCTGATGTGGGTCCCCCAACAATTTGACCGCCCACAATACGACGTGAGCTCCGTTCTGCAACAAGCGTAATATGAACGGGACTATTTGCAGCCATCGCAGAAGCCGTTCGGCTCTGAATCGAGGCAGTAACCACATCCTTTCCAAGTTTCAAGGACTCAGATTGATTCCAACCAGTGTGAGCTATTTCCAAATTGCCTAGTCCGATTGCTGCCGCATGTACAAGTGGCGATATCACCGAGGCCCGTCCATGTCCACCTCTGGCCGCGTTGCGTCCCGCAACGCGGCCAGAACGAAACGCATTGAGAGATAGAGGAGCCCTTATGGAGGCATTAAATATCAATTCATTTCTTTCGGTACAGTCTCCGCAGGCCCAAATGCCCTGGGCTGATGTTCGCATTTGGTCGTCCACTAAAATTCCACCAAACGAGCCCAACTTCAACCCAGCATTCACCCCTAATTCGGTTTGCGGGACCGTTCCAGCGGCTATCAACACAAAATCACAACCTATTTTTTCTCCTTCTTGCGTTAAAACGGCAATGATCCGACCGTCCCCTGCTTTTTCGATACCTGAAGCCCGTTCCTTCCTTAACTGAATCCCTGCGTCTTGAAGATGCGCTTTCACGATCTGGCCTAAGGGTGCATCCAAAGCGGAAGACAATATTCCAGAGGGTGACAAGATCGTCACCCTAATCCCCCGGGCATTTAAAGCCCAGGCTGCATCAAGTCCTACATAACCGGCGCCAACCACAACAGCATGTCTAATTTCCCGGCGTTTGATAACTTCAGAAATCGAGCGCACATGGTCTAAAGAGCGCAACACGAAAACATCTTTAGTGGAGGCCTCCAACGAAGATGGAATAATCGCTTTAGCTCCTGTTGCCAATATCAAGCGGTCATAGTTAAGCGTGAAACGTGTTTGCGTTTTCAGGCTCCGAACAGAAATTTTCCTCGCCGTAACATCAATTGATTCCACCTCTGAATAAATTCGGACGTCTGTGTTAAACTTGGCCGCGAATGCTTCCGGGGTATGCCTAACGAGACGCTCGACACGATCAATTAGTCCTGAGATCAAAAACGGCATTTCGCACGCTGAATACGAAATATCCGGTCCCTTTTCGAGTAATGTGATAACGGCATCGGGATCGGTTCGGCGGGCTTCAGCAATTGCCGCTGGACCAGATGCTACCCCTCCGACTACTACGATGTGGGGCTTTTTCATCCTTTATCCCCAAGCAGAGGGTCAGTTGATGGCTCGGGGAATCGGTTTTTGTGCGCTTCAGAATGCAAATCAGGTTCCAAGTGGGCCGTAACAATCACCGAATCGCCAATAAAAAGCTGATGAATGGCATCTTCAACACCGTGGCTTTTGTCATGAGCACGTTGAATGCTATCCTCGATAGGAAAAGTCATATGATATTCGATGTAAACCTGATTGCTAATCCGGCGATGACGAAGCTGATGGTAACCTCGTATGACCCCAGTTTCAACTGCATCGTTCAATAGAGCTATGATCTGAGCGGTTTCTTCTGGGTTCGCAGCCTCCATCAACCCCGAAACGGCGTTTTTAATCAACGACTTAGAAGTCCATAAGATATTCAGTCCAAGGAAAATGGCGAGAACCGGATCTAGCCAAACCTTGCCAGTCAACCAAACAAGAAAAAGTCCGACAATGACCCCAAAACTGGTCCACATATCGGTAAAGACATGATACCCGTTTGCTATGAGAATAAAACTATTGTGTTTTTTACCCGTGTGAACAAGTGCCCAACCAAGGAAAAGGTTCACTACGGCAAGTGCAGCAGTAATCCACAAGCCTGCGCCAATGCTGTGAATCTCTGGACCTCGGATTAAACTCGCAACCGCACTGTATATAATGGCCAATGCTGCAATCAAGATCAATCCCCCTTCAAACCCGGATGAGAAATAAGCTATTTTTCCGTGGCCGTATGGGTGTTTTTCGTCGGGAGGTTGGGTCGAGTACCACAAACTGAAGGCGGCGAATCCGGTAGCTGCTAAGTGAATTACCGATTCTAGAGCGTCAGAGAGGATTGCCGAGGAACCAGTAATAAAATATGCATATAGCTTCCCCCCTAACATCAAAAATGAAATCATCAAGCTGGCCAGCATCACGGGCCTTTGATAGTCAGTCTCTGTAGGATGCACATGCATGGTTTGTCGGCGTTTATTCCAAATTTGAACGGAATAGTGAAAGGTACTGTTGACGAACGATGACTGCATCCCTAAACTCTGTGAATGTTGAATTCCATTGTCATATCAGGTCTTGAGCCCTCATGAAATTAGAACATATTGGAATTGCGGTATCTGACGTCAAGGCTGCTCGAGACTTATTTCTTCTCGTTTTCGGGGCTAGCCCCTATAAAACGGAAGACGTAATCTCCGAAGGGGTAAGAACCTATTTCTATGATGCGGGAAGTGTGAAACTTGAATTATTAGAGTCTATCTCTCCCGATTCGGCCATTGAACGGTTTATTCAAAAACATGGCCCCGGTCTTCATCATTTGGCGTTTGCGGTCGATGATGCCGCCTCAGATTATGAGCGGCTTGGAGCGCTTGGTCTACAGGTACTCGGTGACGCTCCAAAGCCGGGAGCAGATGGCAAAATAATATTTTTCGTTCACCCGAAGGACACACTGGGCGTGCTAATGGAATTTTGCGGAGACCAGCTGCCTAATTTTTAACTCGAGGTAGTCGACGGCCAAAGTGTGCCTTGAGCTGTGCATCCAGAATTCCCTTGTCGTATCCCATGGGAAAGGTGGCGATCCCTCGGAGGCCGTTTTCCTGTACAAAAGTGTATTTGGTCCGCAAAGATGTCTCATCTTCGAACCAACCTTGCCAATATCCTGAAGAATCAGAAAAAATGTAATACGGACTTCCAGACACAGAATCCCTAGAAGCTCCAAATTCTGTAACTCTCTCATCAATCGAGATTTGATACTGGGGAAGGATTAATGAATCGATCAATGCATATGTAATGATTCGAGCCTCCCCGCGCGTTGCTGCGCCAGGTTTTGAAGTCTCTACTGGCCATTCATAGCCGTAATATGGGACAGTCATGATTATGCGATCCGAAGAAATTCCAGCCTTTTTATACCGAATGAGGACGTCTTCCCAATTTGCGCCATTCCACCCTTTTAATGTAGCGACGGGTCCAGCAGAGGGTCCTGTTTGCCAATGCAGATCGTACCCTTGTACCATAATTTGGCTATAGCCGTCATGAATCCGCTCTAAGTCATAGAGCCCATCATAATCAAAAGCAGGTGCGAACATCGATAACGTAGCTTCCGGCCATTCTTGAGCCATGCGAATGGCCAGGCTGTCAGTAAAATGATAAAATCCGTCACGAACGCTATCTACCACCGCTTCAAACAATTCGATGTCTAGGTGAACTCCCGCTCCTCGACTTTCTTCGACCAGCATTAAAGCCGTTTCAATTAAATTATTAACCGCTTCTTTTGAGCTAAAAAGTGTTTTGATCGAGTCGGCCTCCATTAAAGCAAGTGCTGGAACGACAGGAATACCCAAACTATCTGAGCGCCCCAAAAAGCTAACCCAAGCGTGTGGCCATCCGTTTCTGGTTTGGATACGTCCGTCGGAGCCGGGCCTCGTCGTAAAAAACACGATCCGATCGTAAACTTCTAAATCGAGGTCCATCCAAGCTCCCTTCATCCACCAAGCGTAATACCCCACCAAGGTCTCCTTCCTAACAGGACCATCAACCTCATTTACGTCCGTGATGGTCGCTTTTACCTCATTGTCTCCCCCTTGAACCCGGTCTGTGTCGGTTGGCGATTCAGCGTGTACTGGTTGTGAGTCGCCGTCGGCCTGAGGTACCACCGTTGAAGACGCCGAACACCCCATACCTAGGACTATCAAAAAAGCCCACAAAGTGTGTTTACAACGAGATGAGGAATAGCCCTCTTTGCTTAGTCTAAGACCGGTCAAAATGGCCCGCATTGAAATGTGACAAATAGAAAACGTACGCAGCTCTATTTTCGTCCGAAATCCTAGAAAATTAAGTGTGTCCAATGCCTGTTCGAGCGGTCAAATCCGGACTTGTGGGAATCCAATCGGTCAAGACGAGCATTGTGGTGTCAGGAAACCGTTCCACTTTTACACATCATGACTCTTTTGGATACGATAGATTCGTATCATACGGGCTCATCAATCGAGCAATATTCATATGCTAAATTACGTCTGGGCCGGCTTGATCATCCTCAGTTTCGTTTTTGGGATCGCGTACGATGTTCGGGACCTTTCGAAAGACACGTATCGAAATGGGGCCGCATTTGACATTTCTCTTTCGACCGAGGGGGCTTTCGATGAAGCTATGCGTCGACAAAACGTCACGGTGCACGTTAGTCCAAATTATTACAAATCTGTTTACTCTAGCCTGGGCGCACCAGACTCGGTCTTTACAGGGGTCATCATTCGAAGTGCTGATGGCATTCAATTGCGATTTGCCGAAGGAGCAGCCCTTCCCGAACCCTGGTCCACCATTCGACACGAAACGTCCCAGCGCGACAATGACATGCGCGGCACGATGGTGTTCAGGGATAAAACGGCCAACTCTGCCACAGCTTCAGTCACCTTTGGGGCCGTTCGTTTCGTAAAAATGCACGCGATTGCTGCTGGCGCAATCAGCATGGCCGAAACAGCAGTTTCTTTGGCTTTGGGATTAATTGGCGTTATCGCACTTTGGATGGGATTATTAAAAATTGCAGAAGCCTCGGGCCTAATCCACTCTGTTGTTCGTTTCACCCAGCCTGTTTTTAGACCTTTATTTCCGGAAATTCCAAAAGATCACCCTGCTCTTGGATTAATTGTTCTAAATCTGACAGCCAACATGTTGGGACTTGGAAATGCGGCAACTCCGCTAGGTATCAAGGCCATGGAGGAGTTACAAACGTTAAATCCAGATCCTGATACCGCGACGAATTCGATGGTCATGTTGCTCGCCATGAACACCGCTTCTGTGCAACTGGTACCGCCCGTTATTTTAGTTGCCCTAATGGGATTACAAATAAACGAATTGATATTTGCGATCTTGATCGTAACCAGTATTTCTCTCGTGGTCGCAGTGACTTCTGCTCGTTTGTTAAGCAAATTGAAGAGATACCGAACTGCGCCTGTCGACTCCGCATCCCAATCAATTTCAACCAGTTGAGGTGAATATGGAAACGACTCGCACAGTGTTTGAAATAATATCCGCTTTTGTTCTTCCGGCTTTAATAGTCGGATTTCCCGTTTACGGATTGATAAAAAAAGTACCTGTCTACGAAGTTTTCGTAGATGGTGCAAAAGATGGCTTTAAGGTTGCCGTCACCATCATTCCATATTTAGTGGCCATACTTTTTGCCATCGGAATGTTTAGGGCATCGGGCGCAATGGATTTCATGGTTGAAGGCCTCCGGCCCATTTTTTCATGGTTTGGAGTACCTCCAGAGGTTCTTCCCATGATGATTATTCGTCCCCTTACCGGTTCTGGATCTGCCGCTATTGTACTCGATATGATTCAGCAATTTGGAGAAGACTCGATCTTGGTAAAAATGGTCGCGACTATGTTTGGATCTACCGAAACGACATTTTATGTTATCGCCGTCTATTTCGGCGCGGTAAATGTCCGAAAGACTCGTCATGCTATTCCAGCGGGCCTTATTGCAGATGGCGTGTCCCTGATTTTATCTGTTTTTGTCGTCCGTTGGTTGTTCGGATAGTGAGGCATTCATCCTGCTAGAAGGCCATTTTTATGAACGTTTGTTTTGTGACCAGTGAGTGTGTGCCATTTGCAAAAACCGGAGGGTTGGCTGATGTGTCTTCCTCGCTTCCCATTGTTCTTTCTCAAAAGGGGCACAAGATTAAGCTAGTAATGCCGCTTTATGACTCCATTTCGGTTCTAGATTACGGTTTTTTTAAGGCGTCGGAGTTGGATAGAACGGAAATTGTAATGGGGCAGGAGTCCATACCAATAGATGTTTGGTATGGCCATCTACTGGGTTCTAGTGTTGAGGTATACTTGATCGATTGTCCTCGATTTTATCACCGAGGCCGAATATATACTGACGACAACGATGAAGCCGATCGATTTATTCTCCTTCAGCATGCCGCTTTTGTGATCATGCAACGGTATAATTTTTCGCCAGACATCATTCATTCAAATGACTGGCAGACGGCTTTGATGCCGGCTATGCTTAAATATCACTACAACTGGGACCGTCTTTTTTCAACTACTCGAACGGTCCTCTCAATACATAACCTTGCCTATCAAGGTCTTACACATCCCGATTTCACCTTTCGAGCCGGATTGCCTAGAGAATTAGCAGACAATGGAGGTCTTTTTGAATGGTCTAACTCATTTTCTTTTTTAAAAACCGGAATTTTAACTGCGGATAAATTGTCTACCGTTTCTCCGACGTATGCCCGGGAAATTCAGACAGATTCCTTTGGTGAAGGCCTCGATGGTCTTCTCAGAATGCGTTCGGACAGTTTGAGGGGTATTCTCAACGGCATTGATACCGAAATCTGGAATCCATCTACAGATCCATTCATTCCAAACCATTTCGACGAGAACGATCTGTCCGGAAAAGTTGCTTGCCGGCTTGCTTTATCAAAAGAATTGGGATTAAGTCTTGATGCAAATGAACCGCTCATGGGAATCGTTTCCCGATTCGCCTCTCAAAAAGGATTTGATCTGCTAGTCGTAATTTTTAAGGACCTAATGAAATATTCCAACCTTCGGTTTGCTATTTTGGGCAGCGGGGATGCGTTTTACGAAAATTACTTCGAACAAATGAGCAAGGAATACCCTGGTCGTGTGGTTTTATACAAAGGGTTTAATGAAGGCTTGGCTCATCGAATTGAAGCTGCTTCCGATATGTTTTTAATGCCGTCCTATTACGAACCTTGCGGACTCAATCAAATGTATAGTCTTCGATATGGGACTATTCCCATCGTCCATAAAACTGGAGGTTTGGCGGATACCGTTTTTGATGCAGATGAATTCCCTATGCTAGGAACTGGTTTTTCTTTCTGGAACGCAACTCCTGATGTCCTTAAAGACACGATTTTCCGAGCCCTGGACTGGTTCGAGAGTAAGAAAAAATGGAAAACCCTTCAATTCAGAGGCATGACGCAAGATTTTTCATGGACAAAATCGGCGGATGAATATGTTGACATGTACCAATCGGCAGTAGTTACTGCGATATAATAGGTGCCGAGACTCCGTTTTCAATCGATTTGTACACCTCAAAAGCTCGATGAGCAAACTGTACCTGGGTTTCATCGGGCCGCTTTCCGATAGACTGAACCCTTGTGCGATTTTGATATAACCAATGATCTAATATGCGACGAGCATCAACTTGAATTCTATCCAAGGCCGATTTTTCCGTAACATTATCTTCAAAACTGCGCAAAACGATCGTTTTAACGGCTTGCAAACTGGGAATCGCTTCGATGGCTGAAATTTGACCATTGTCAACCATTACAAAAGTCCCTAGCTCGTTTCCCACGGCAAGACAGAGATGCACCATGGGGGGACCTGCGACAGGCGTTGCAACAGATCCGTATTGACGCACCCTGGTATCCAAAAGCTCAATCCAGTCCCTCAATCCTGCTGCCTCCTCAAATGTAAACCGTTCGGAGGCCCTGAGCATGTCTACCGTGATCTTGTCGCAAACCTCTGCGATATCTCCTTCCAAAAAATCACAAACAGATCTTACTATTGCCGCATATTCGTCGGCACCAATTTCTTGTTCGCAGGGAGCCGCGCACCGGCCGATATCTGCTCTTACACATCGTTTGCCAGATCCAAATTCCGTACTCGAACAATTTCTCAATTTGAAGTATTTTTCGGCGATTTCAACAACCGTCTTTGCTTGAGATCGATTTTTCAAAGGGCCGTAGTACTTGGCTCCATCTTCCCTGACAATGACCTGGACCGTTAATCCAGGAAAAGGATCTGCCCCACCGATGCGTAAATAGGGCCGCGGGATATATTTGGTCTGAGCCCTATTAAATGGTGGGTCCAGTTCTTTAATTTGTCGGCTTTCAAATACCAGCGCATGTAGTTCGGTCGTGGTAACATCCCAATCGATGCCGCGAACCTTTGCGATCAATTGTCTCAATCGAGGCGGATGAGCCTCAATAGCTGTGAAATAGCTTGATACACGTTTGGCCAAAACCTTGGCTTTTCCGACGTAAAGGACTTTTCCTTTTCCGTCTTTCATGTAATAGACTCCTGGAGCTTCTGGAAGCCGAGGAAGCACATCTCGCCTAATCTCAATTACATGCTTGGAAAACGGATTAACTTTCGAATAGGTCTTGCCTTGAAGACTCAGCAACTCGTGAATGTCAGTTATTTTGTGCTCGTCAATGGCTATTTGAGCCAGTCGCTCTAGGACCATAGTGGTGATTTCCACATCTCTGGCAGCCCGGTGCCTGCCTTCGTCAGGAATTCGAAAAAATCGAGCTAGATTGCCCAAACTTTTTGACCTCAGCCCCGGAAGCAACCGACGTGCCAATCTCAAGCTGCATAATCCTCGATTGGTCATAGGTGAAAGACCTAGACGTTCTAATTCGGCATTAATAAAAGACTGATCAAATCTAATATTGTGAGCAACAAAAATGCCTTCATCCAAAAACATCTGAAACTGTGGGATGACAACTTCGGAGGTAGGCTTCCCTATCACCATTGAGGATGATATGCCCGTAATTCGAGTGATAGTACTGGGAATGCTCAGTCCTGGGTCGATCAATTCAGAAAACCACTCATCATTTTGAAGAGGAGTGATTTTTTGGGCAGCGATCTCAATAATTCGATTTACTTGCGCGTGTAGACCGGTCGTTTCGGTATCTGTTACAACCAGAGATTCGTCGGAAGTAAGGAGCTGATGAAGGGCGCGCATTGGTGCTGAGAAGATTCAGCAACTTTACTCTTTTTTCGCGAAAGTGATTCCAACCAACAACCTGTCAGGCTCAAAGCTACCCTTAGGCCGCCAATCGGTGCCCAATATCCCTGATTTTTGGAGCGGCAAAACGAGGGAATGAAAAGGAAGCAACAGCACCTTTTTCCTGGCCATTCTCTAAAGAGACCTTTCCTGAAACCTCGATTGCTGCTTTTTGGGCTAGCGCCAAACCTAGTCCCAAACCATCGTGCTCCCGATTTAAACCGGTAGATCCCTGAACAAATGGTTCAAACAATTTTTCAGGTTTTTCCGTTAAGCCCATACCCTGATCTTCGATTCGAATCGTGACGTTTGTCGAAGTCGCAAACACTTGAATGTGAATCGATCCGCTTTCCGAAAACTTGATTGCGTTGTCGATGAGCTGTTTGACAACCGATTCAATCAGATTTGTTGCAGCATATGACGCTATTCTAGATTCACGTCCGGTCACTGTAATGTCAATCGATTTGGCTGCTGCAGCAGAGCGCAGCTTGTCTGCAACGGAGGACACTAACGTCACTATTTCGCAGTTCTCCGGGGTTACCCCTCCGCCCAATTCAGTCGATTCCCAAGTTAACAGAGAATTAATTACTTGATTCAATCGTTCCACGTTTTCAATGATCGGAGAAATAACATCGTGCAATCCAGGGTCGACTTCTTCCTTCAAAATCTGTGCATACCCACTTATCACAGCGAGCGGCGTGCGCAATTCGTGCGATAAGACGTGAATACGGTCTACTTCCAGATTGGATGTTTCCCGCAAGGGTTGAATAGAGTACAGTTTCATGTTCCAACGGCAGTTTATGGTCCTTCCGTTGGGAGTATCGGCGCAATAAACGACCTCTAAAGCAATTTTATTTGTTCACTTTAGATTTCAATCCTAGTGCCTTAAAAAGGGATTCGCCCACCGCAGTGTTGTCCATTGTACCAGAATACCTCTCAGATCCGGGACCATACGCAAATAACGGCACATCTACTGAAGTGTGATTCCCGGTCGACCATCCTACACGTGCCATTCTAGCGGTTGAATCCATTAGCATAATTCGTAGATGACTATAAGCTGCAGAGTCGCCGGCTACTATTCGGTACTGTACGATTTTTTTTACAGCAGTTTGAAATAGTTCAGAGCGAAGGCCAAATCGTTTGTCCGATTCCGTTTCTATCCAATTTGCCGCGTCTAAGTCGTTTGCTGCCGTTGTAAACTGTGCGTCAATTAAAAACTTTTCAATCGACGAAGTGACGTCTTTAAGTCTTGATGGGTCGTACGTATAGCCCGAGAGCTGGCCCCACTGGGCCCCCAGCGTCAATCCCCCGGTCTCGTGGTCAGAAGTACCAATCACGAGCGTTTGTTTGTCTTTTTGCGCATATTCAACAGCGGCCTTCATTGCATCGTCATAGGCTAAAACATCATGAATATGGGCAGCCGTGTCATTTGCATGACCTGCATGATCAATTCGACCTGCTTCAATCATGATAAAAAACGGTTTATTGGAGTTTGACAACAATTCCAGGGCTTTCACGGTCATTTCAGCCAAGGATGGTTCCTGTACTGGATTTCGGTCAATCTCATATGCCATATGACCCGAGGTAAACAGCGCGAGAAGCGGAAGTTCTGTTGCCGCCATCATCTCAGTTCTAGAGGATGCCTGGCTGTATCCTGCCCTTTTCGCCTCTTCAAACAAGTTTCTCCCGTCTTTTCGCAACCCTCCCTGCTCCACCGGCAAATAGAAGCTACTCCCTCCTCCCATTAGTATTTCAATTCCTTTTCCAATCTGCTGGGATCCAATTTCTGCCTCCATATTCCGGTTTATGACATGGCTGGAGAACGCTGCAGGTGTGGCATGAGTAATTCGAGCTGTTGATATTAAGGCCGTTTGGTAGCCAGCCCTTTCTGCTGCTTCCAAAACTGATTCAACGGGTTGTTGGTTGACATCCATCCCTATCGAGCCATTGTACGTTTTAATTGCGCAGGAATAGGCCGTCGCGCTGGCTGCCGAATCGGTAATTCTGTGATTAGAAGCAAATGTTGCCACGGAAGCCTTATTAAACGAGTCCAAAAATAAAGAAGGAGCTCCTCCAGTTGATTTTTGGAATTCCCGGGCTAATCCGAAACTTGCCGGACCACATCCGTCGGAAATAAAGAAGACGACGTTTTTTGGCTGACCTGTTCGAGATAACTCCGATTGGCCAGAAAGCAGTGAATTACAGGATATCGAACTAAAAAGAAAAAGGACTATGACAACTATTCGGTTCATAACAAGCGTGCTCAGTTCAGGATGGAAGAGGCGAGAAGAACTTCAAAATCGATAATACGGACGCCTCGCGCCAAAATCAGTCATCCATACAATGTGATGCATAAAAATGAACTAATACCGCATTTTTTTTACCGATTTTGCAAAATATTGGCAACAGATTAAACGAGTATCAACAATCGAGATCTGATCCCGTCGTAGGTTTGAATCATTCTAAAATTTTTTCTTCAGTCAATCTCAAAACCCAAATGAAAGTTACCGTTATCGGAGCCGGAAACGTTGGAGCAACCGTGGCGGAATGCGTTGCTCGAAAAGACATGGTCGATCATGTCGTCCTTATTGACATTGTGGACGGGTTGCCACAAGGCAAAGCGTTAGATATGGCCCAGTCAGCGCCTATTCATTTGTTCGATACTCGCATCACGGGCACGAATGACTATGCCGATACGGCAAACTCTGACATTTGTGTTATTACAGCAGGACTTGCCCGGAAGCCGGGAATGAGTAGAGACGATTTGTTAGGTAAAAATGCGGCAATAGTACGTTCTGTTACAGAGCAGTTTGTTGCCCATAGCCCAAACGCCATTATAATTGTGGTCTCAAACCCGTTAGATGTAATGACCTACGTCGCTTACATGGCTAGCGGATTCCCTTCTAACCGTGTGATGGGAATGGCAGGTGTATTGGACACAGCTAGGTATAGAGCCTTTATTTCTGCTGAACTGGGCGTTTCGGTTCGAGATATCAATGCGTTACTTATGGGTGGACACGGAGACACTATGGTTCCTCTACCCCGGTTTACGACTGTTGCCGGAATTCCACTTCCAGAATTAATGGAGGCATCGAAAATTGATGCGATCGTTCAGCGCACCAAATTTGGCGGTGGTGAAATTGTAAAACTCATGGGCACTTCCGCGTGGTATGCACCAGGCGCAGCTGCAGCGGAAATGGTTGAGGCCATTGTTAAAAACACGGGACGGGTACTTCCTTGTGCTGTATGGCTAAATGGTCACTATGGTCAGGAAGGTATTTTTGTCGGCGCACCAACTCGATTGGGCAGTAACGGCGTGGAAGAGATCCTCAACATTGATCTAACAGCAGATGAATTGGCGCTGATGCAGCACTCATCAGACGATGTTCGCTCAAATATTGAAGCGTTAGAACGGATTCAATCGGCTTAATCCATCTTGGAATTGGTTAGCAGCGGGGCCGCCCACAGGGCGGCCCCGCTACTTTTGTACCTTTCATTCTACCCTTCTTTCGTCGAACCATTCGATAAAACGGACGTAGATCCATTCTAGCCCTCATTCCGGCCCTTTTTCCAACCTCTGGATACGATTGACATTCCATTCGGTATTATTTTGATGCGAAGTTATTCCATTGCCTTTATTCTGTTTATTTCTTTTTCATTAGCAGCGTGTGATTCAAATTCTGGACCTGATGAACAAGTTGTAGTCTCTGATTTGGAAGTCGGCACGGGCGCAGCCGTCCAGTCAGGTCACACGTTAGTTGTTGAATACGTAGGTGAATTTACAGACGGGACTATTTTTGATTCTACCGCCGAAAAAGGTGAACCATTTATTTTTACACTAGGTGTAAATCAGGTCCTTAAAGGATGGGACACTGGACTTCAGGGAATGAGAGTTGGTGGCATCCGAAAATTGGAAATCCCTTCTCATCTGGCCTTCGGAAAGAACGGTCAGTGTTTTTCAAATGGGGAGTGTCCCGTCCCAGGAAATACAGATGTGATTTATGAAGTCACTTTGCTTGACATTTTCGACGAGGTTTTGATCCAAGACACGCTTTCTGGGGAAGGTTTGGCTGCTGAACTTGGCGATGTATTGGTGGTGAGTTACATCGGCCATTTAAACAACAGTGAGGGTACGGTATTTGACGCCTCTACGGTTCAAGCCGGAAACTTCCTTTTTACACTTGGAACTGGTTCCGTCATCGCTGGCTGGGAAATCGGCCTTCAGGGGATGAAAGTCGGAGGGATACGAGAGCTGACGATTCCTCCAATTTACGGCTATGGGGCTTTCGGAAGTTCTGGGGTCATTCCACCATATGCGGTATTGTATTTTAAAGTTGAATTAGTCGAACTCATAAAAAGGCCAACTGGTTAAAAAAGGAGCCTTTCGCGAAATGCTCCTTTTTCAAAATTGCACCTTCGAGGTTAGATGAGTGGCGAAACGTATCGTTCACTTTCAACCCACTGAACTGCGTGTTGCATCAGCTCTGAAGCATTTGCAAGATTTAATTTCGACTTTACTCTGGCTCGGTACGATTCTATAGTTTTAACAGACAGTTTCAGTATTTCGGCAATTTCCCTCGTACCAATTCCTCGTCCTGTCATTTCAAAAACTTCTAACTCCCTGTCTGACAATACTTCCAAGGGAGAATCATTGAAGGCTTGATGCCCACTTGCAATGCCTTGAAGAAGCCGTTCGTTGATTACTGAAGACACATAAACAGCACCCGCGTCAATTCTACGAAGAGCTTTTATAACCATCTCTGGAGCTTCTGATTTCATCACGTATCCCTTCGCTCCTGCTCGTATGGCCCTCTCGGCATATAGTGATTCGTCGTGTCTCGATAAAACGAGTTTCTTGACCTTGCTCATCGAGATTTGAAGGTATTTCAGCAAATCGAGGCCACTCGTTCCCGGCAATGATATATCAATAATTGCCAAATCAGGATCCGAAAGTGGCATTTTCTCAATCGCTTCTTCAGCGTTTGAAGCCTCACCACAAACACAAAAATCATGCTCGGACTCGATGAGTAGCCGCAATCCCCGTCGCATCAATGGATGGTCATCTACTAAGAATACACGTTTTATTTCTCGAGTTAGCATCGTCGTCACGGTTTCAAACACTAGTGCATTCGCCAAGCACGTTCATTCGCCAAAGAAGGCCGCTGATTAGATTAATACCGATTACACTTTAGGCTTGAGGGGCGATAGACTTTTAGCCTGACAGGGCAGGTAACCTAACTATGCGAGGGATTCCACGACACGAAAAAACACAGAATTGAGGGAAAACGCCTGGAAGCGTGTAGGGGAATCCCCCATTTTTGCATTTTAG
>CALFHN010000178.1 GCA_937876355.1 uncultured Bacteroidota bacterium
GGTGGTGGTTATGGCGGCGGTGGCGGCGGACGTGACGGTGGAAACCGTGGCGGCGGCGGTGGCGGCGGCTCACGCTGGTAGTCCTACCTGCTTGAATTTAAAAGGCGCCGATGCATTCGCATCGGCGCCTTTTTTTGTTCACTTACATTTGGGAAGAGTTTGGCCGATCCAATTAGCATGAAAACAATTATATATAACGGCCACCGCATCGATGCTCCTGGATCAACCTTTACCGGTTTAGAAGTTGTTCGCTACGACGGAGAGGTCGTTTCATCAAAACGTTCTATTCTCGGTGCCAAGCATTTTTTTGACGCACTTGAAAATGAAGAATCAGTTCGCTACGAGGTGAAAATTGGTACTCGGTGGCACGGATTTGGCGCCACATGCGCCATTTATCGCAACGAGGAGCTGCTCTTTTCGGATTGTTGAGTCGTGGTCCAGAACAGGAGTTCGGGCTGTTCGTATATCTAGGTAAACGAATTCAAAACGAGGACAAACTATGGCAGCATATACCTGCAAAAAGTGTGGCATGAGCGTAGGAAGTATGACCTGCGGTCATTGCGGCAAAGAACTTCAGCACGAAATGATTACAACTGGATCTGGCGCTCAAGTGTCTGTATCCCAATGTCCAGATGGACACGGCAAGGTTAAATCACCGATGTGCTGTGGCAATGACATGACCTGCGAGATCGGCGGTTAATTCCCAGCGGACTGGCGGCAAAATTTTGACGGGCTCCGGACCAACAGGTCCGGAGCCCGCTTTAGTTTTGTGAAGTCACCTTCCTTGTGTTTCAAAGAGGTGTGCGGCCACCGTTCAATGCAAATATTCAATAAAATCATCCTTGAAACTTATTAGTATTAAAAACAAATACACATAAGTAGACTTATTAGCGGCCTATTAACAGCCATGGGACTACTTTCTCGTTCCGAAGAACTCCTCCTCCTCCCCTCTGGTCGAATCTCTCAAATACGAGTAAAAGTTACGATTCTGGATCGACGTGGTACTGAGGTCCCCATTTTGCTAAGACTGAATATCAAGGGATGTCGCAATTTGGACGAGGCGTCGATGATTTTACCTTAATTGATTGCGCCTTAGATGGTGCCGCAACTATCATGCGAAAACCATCACTCACCGATCAGTTTGTTTATGTCTCACCTAACCAACAGAGCCGCTTTCTGCGGTTTCCTGCTAGTCTTCGGATTTTCTGCGTGCACCTCTTCTGAAGTTGCTCCCAACGCAGATAATTGGGCTGTTTATGGCGGTAATACAGACAATACGCACTACACCACACTGAGCCAAATTTCGCCCGAAAATGTGGCTACGCTGGAAGTTGCGTGGACCTTTGACACGGGAGACGCCTCGCCTGGATCAGA
This sequence comes from uncultured Bacteroidota bacterium, assembly GCA_937876355.1. GTDB lineage: Bacteria > Bacteroidota > Rhodothermia > Rhodothermales > UBA10348 > UBA10348. Next base: position 1,375 of record CALFHN010000178.1, read on the forward strand.
AATGCAGGCAAACCCGATTGTAATCGACGGAATTTTGTATGCGACGACTCCCAAAATGCACGTTTTTGCGCTGAATGCTGCAACGGGCGCACAAATCTGGCGATTTGATCCCAATAATGGTGAACCCGGGGGCTCCCGGTTCAGGCATCGCGGCGTCACGGTAACCGGAGATCGTGTCATTTTCAACTACAGAAACCGCTTGTATGCGCTCGATCGGGCAACGGGAGTCCCCATTCCATCGTTTGGAAACGACGGGTGGGTCGATCTCAGGGAAGGCCTAGGCCGCCCAGTTGAAGGTCTTTCAGTAAGCGCGAGTACACCAGGTGTGGTATTTGAGGATCTGCTCATTATCGGCAGTTCGATGCCCGAATCGTTGCCCAGTGCACCAGGAGATATTCGTGCCTACGATGTGATGACGGGCGCTTTGCGGTGGAGTTTTCATACGATTCCGCATCCGGGAGAGTTTGGATATGAAACGTGGCCTCCAGAGGCGTGGGAGATCGCGGGTGGTGCTAATGCTTGGAGCGGAGTTACCATCGACACAAAAAACGCAATCCTGTTCGCTGCAACGGGATCAGCTTCTTACGATTTTTACGGGGCGAATCGGGCCGGAGATAACCTGTTTGCAAACACCGTATTGGCGCTTGATGCGCGAACGGGGGAACGTATTTGGCACTTTCAAGGACTTCGACATGACCTTTGGGATCGAGATTTTCCCTCACCTCCTTCGCTGATAACCGTGAAGCGTGACGGGAAAGAGGTCGATGCCATTGCCCAGGTTACTAAAACGGGCCACGTGTTCGTACTTGAACGCCTGACCGGCACCCCGCTATTTCCGATTGAAGAGATTCCGATGCCCGGTCCCACGTTACCGGGCGAATGGACGTCGCCAACTCAGCCCTTCCCCGTTCGGCCGCCTCCAGTGGCTCGGCAAAGCCTAACCATTGATGATTTAACGCAGCGTACTCCGGAGGCGCACGCCAGCGCCCTGGCTACGTTCAACGCGTACAGCACGGAAGGAGCATGGTCCACCCCTGACACGACAGGAATTATCCTATATCCGGGAACGGATGGAGGGGGCGAATGGGGAGGCCCCGCTTTCGACCCTGAAACAGGCCTGCTTTACGTCAATTCTAACGAGCAAGGATGGCTCCTGAAATTGGTAGCTCCGAGCGATGAGTCTTCCTATAGTGCTCGATGTGCTAGTTGTCATGGAGCCAATCGACAAGGTTCAGGTGTTGCGCCTTCCCTGGAGGGAATACTAGACCGTAAAACCCGCGACGAAGTCACAGAACTAATACGTGAAGGTTCCACGACGATGCCGGCGTTCGCCACCATCATGAATCGTGGGGAAATAGACGAAATCGTCAGCTATTTGGAGACAGGAATTGATGCCTCGGCCCAAAAAGTGGGCTCGACGCCGTTTGATCTTCCGTACAGGACGTCAGTAATCGACATTTTTCAGGACCATGAAGGGTATCCTGGTAACAAGACGCCGTGGGGTACGCTCAATGCCATAGATTTGAACGAAGGTTCGATTCGATGGTCAATTCCATTCGGAGTATATCCTGAGCTTGCAGCTAAGGGAATGACGGATACGGGCACAGACAATTACGGCGGAGGCATTGTCACGCAAAACGGCCTGTTCATTATTGCTGCCACGACCTACGACAAAACGATCCGGGCTTTTGATAAACTAACGGGCAAGGTCCTGTGGGAGGCCGAACTTCCTGCTTCCGGGAGCGCAACCCCATCTACCTATATGGTTGGAGGCAAACAGTACATCGTGATTGGAGCGGGCGGTGGCAAAAATGGCGCAGAGAGTGGCGGCACATTCGTAGCCTTTGCGCTACCCGGAAAGTAAGTGGCCTCCGAATTGGATGCGTCAATTCAGTCGGCCCAGGATGAAACAGCATTGCAAGTGAGCTATTTGGCGTAATTCAGTTCAAAACCCTCCGTACGCTATCCCTGTGGCACTTTTTCCACCAAAGTGTGGCGCGGGAATCCATTATTGGGCGCCATAATTTAATTTTTGACACTTTAACGGCCCTTCGTGGCGCGGTTATCCTCCTCTTGGCGCCATTCTCTTCGCCTGGACCGACGAGATGCATCGCGAGCCGGTAATAGGGCACGACGTGCATCACTTCATGACGTTCACGGCCGCACGACCCACGCTCTCGCATGACAAATACCACTACTGCACGACCCACGCCCCCGCTCCCCCGTTGAAATCGCGCCAGAAACTAGGTTTTCGCGCCATAAATATCGTATTTATGCCAAAAGGGGCACTATTTGCGTCAATAAAGCCAAGATAGCGCCACCATTTGATCCGAATTTCAGGTGGCTCAAAGTAGGCATCAGTCAAAACACGCCTAAAACCATGCAAAAACGATCATGACGAGGGCAACGTTATATCTAAGGACAAAATCGCGCCATTTTCTGCTGCGGGAAGACGCTATGCAGTGCCGATCTCATCGAACGAACGCGCTGCCTTCTGGGTGATACCCCGGCTTTTCATGGTTCTTTTTAATACCTGCCGAGGTATGATCAACTCTTGAGCGGCTGCGGATATATTGCCCTCCAATCTTAAAGTCTCAAGAATTACTTCGTCAGGAATCATGCTAACTACAAAACGCGGCACCTCCACATCAAACATATCCCACAGGCCGAATTCAGCAATCCTTCATTTGAGCTGATCAGCTTTCCCAATATCCTTGTATCGCAAGATGGCTTCCATACTGCGATCTTGCGTGAGCTTTTTTCCTCGAACTGCTGCCGTTGTTTTCCGCTTGATGATGGGTTGATGTAAGCCGCTCGTGCCCAAAATACAAAACCCCATGCAGCACACCGATTTGAACGATGACTTACATGGGGTTCTAGTGGGCCCGGTAGGGATTGAACCTACGACCAATCG
>CALFHN010000179.1 GCA_937876355.1 uncultured Bacteroidota bacterium
TCAGTTCCGGAATTGAAATTGAGCGCCCGAGTTATCAATTTGCTCCGTTTTTAAGCATTCCGTTCCGGCAATGGGCTCCAAGCGAAGGAGAGTGGCCCACCTCTAAAGTTCGCTTGGGACTTCGTCTCATGCTTCGATAAGGAAGAGATGAACAAAAAAAAGAGATTTGTCGTCGGCATTTTATCCGACACCCACGGGTATGTCCATCCCAATTTATTCAAATACTGCAAAGACGTAGATATCATTTTGCATGCAGGAGACGTGGGGACGATCGATGTCATTGACAGTCTAGAGAGCATGGCCGAGGTCAAGGCGGTCTGGGGAAATGTAGATGGGTGGGACGTGCGCCACCGATTTCCAGAACACAATCAATTTGAATTCGCCGGCGTGCGCTTTTGGATAACTCACATCGCGGGCAAACCAGGAACGTGGCAACGAGGAATGGGGAAGACACTTTTGACCGATCCGCCAGATGTTTTTGTGTGTGGACACAGCCACATTTTGCAAATAGAGCGTGTTAAAAGCCTTAATAATATGCTCTTTATAAATCCTGGAGCAGCAGGAAGACAGGGATTTCACCTTGTCAAGACAATGGTTCGATTAATAATTGAGAATGAAAAGACAGTTCAAGCAGAAGTCGTGCATCTCGATTAGTACATTACAGTTCCGAAACTCATCGAATGACTATGCCCGACCAGACTACTTCCTCTAGCAGGACCGACCGGTTCGACCTACGCGCCATTTACGAAACCAGCCAATTGCTCAGTTCTTCGCTGGATTTAGAATTTGTACTCAGCAATTTGCTCCGTACAGCTATGGGTAAACTGTTGGTTACTAAAGGAGCGACCCTTCTTTATGATCCGATCAAAACACTTTACACAGTTCCAGCTGTAAAAGGTATCTCAAGTTTATCCAAGGGTTCAGAATTAGCACTTACCGGCGTTGACCTTGAAAAAACAATGCAAGGCGACCGAGTACCTGCTGAATTGAGGGCTTTCGGAATCGATTTGGTATTTCCGGTTGCTTTCGGGCATCGCGAAATTGGACTAATCGGTTTAGGGTCAAAGTTTACCCGCCAACCATTTGAAGAGCAAGAACTGGAGTTTATGGCCTCTTTGGTCAATATGTCCTCTGCGGCGGTTCACAATTCGTTGATGGTCGAAGAGCTAAAGCTTGCCAACCGAGATCTAGATTCAAAAATTCAGCAGCTTAATACGTTATTCGATCTGTCTCAAGAATTCAACTCAACGGTAGATCGTTCGAGTCTTGTAAAGCTGTTGACGTTTGCCCTGATGGGACAAATGTTGGTGCGAGAGCACATCTTTTTGATTAAGAGCGTTTCTGACGAGACCAAAAACGATTCTGGTGTACAAATTGTAACCGCAAAGGGAATTTCCAAGGAGGAATTGACGCCTGAATTGATCGATTCCTTGTGTAGTGTTGAGGAGATGGTCCTCTTAGATGACCCGGCTGCGCCTGAAGGATGTGCTGTGCTGAAAGAAAAAGGATTTAGTTTGGTGCTTCCAATTCGAAAACACAAAAAAGTCGGTGCACTTTTATGCTTGGGATTGAAAATGACCGGCCAGCCTTATCAGCCGGATGAAATTGAGTTCTTGTACGCACTTGGTAACCTTGCCTTCGTTTCTCTTCAAAATTCGTATTTGGTAGATGAACAGCTTGAAAAAGAGCGGTTGGAAGAAGAAATGAGATTGGCTCGAGAGATCCAAGAACGGCTCCAGCCTTCTAAATTACCCGTTTTTGAAGGACTTGAAACGGCCAGTTTGGCCCTGCCCAGCAGGCATGTTGCAGGAGATTATTTTGATGCCATTCAGCTTGATAAAGACCGGATTTTATACGCCGTAGCCGACGTTACGGGCAAGGGTGTCCCGGCTTCCTTGCTGATGTCCAATTTGCAAGCCTGTTTGCGGGTATTAGTGCCACTGGACCTTTCCCTGGAGGAAGCAACCTCCCATATGAACCGAGTAATAACGGAAAATACGGGTTACGACAAGTTCATTACCTATTTCCATGGGATTTATGACAGAAGAGATGCAACGTTCAAATACGTAAATGCAGGTCATAATCCACCGACATTGGTTCGTGCGGATGGCACGTTCGAATTACTCGAAGCTGGAGGATTGCTTCTGGGTGTGATCGCGGGAGTGCCCTACGAAAGCGGTACAGTAACGTTAGGCGTTGGTGATGTCCTGTCTATTTTCACGGACGGAGTTATCGAAGCAATGAGCCCGGAAGGAGAGGAGTGGGGAGAAGAGCGCCTCGAGCCTTTGTTAGTGAAAGTTAGAGACCAGTCTGCGGAAGGTGTACTGAACGAGGTCCACGAAGCTATTAAGTTGTTTACTAATTATGCACCAGTCCTTTCTGACGACCTCACGATGATCGTTGTGAAACGGGTGATTTAAAAATCCTGGGATATCTCGTCCTAGCTCTTACTGCAGTTTATTGCTGGTTCTGGCCTTATTGGCGGCGCAATCGTCCCGAGGGGAAT
>CALFHN010000180.1 GCA_937876355.1 uncultured Bacteroidota bacterium
TTCCGGAAATTTGGTCGCATTTATTCGGCGTTCAGATCAAAATATTATTCCGACCGGAGAAACCGTGCTCGAAGAAGGGGACCGGCTTACCATTCTCGGTGATCCATCATTCTTAAAAATCACGAAGGCCAAGTACACCGAAAGCAGAAAATAATTTAGAGGAATTAGATCAGGCGGCCCGTTGGGATATTCGGATTGATTATAAGCCCTGGTGTCTTAAGCAATAATCTGTTTTATGACGTTACCAGCCACATCTGTGAGGCGGTATCGCCGACCTTGAGATTGGAAGGTGAGCCGTTCGTGATCAAAGCCTAACAGGTGCAATAGTGTTGCCTGGAAATCGTGCACATGAACAGGATTCCGGACAATGTTGTATCCAAATTCATCGGTTTCACCGTATACCGTTCCGGCTTTGATGCCTCCTCCAGCAACCCAAATGGAAAAACACCGAGGGTGATGATCGCGTCCATAGTTGGTAGCAGATAATTTGCCCTGAGAATAACTAGTCCGGCCAAACTCTCCACCCCAAACGACGAGCGTATCGTCCAAAAGCCCCCGGCGCTTCAAGTCTTTGATAAGAGCCGCGGAAGGTTGATCCGTATCCTTGGCCATGATTGAAATATCATTTGGAAGGTTGCCGTGTTGATCCCATCCTTGGTGATACAATTGGATGAATCGAACATCTCTTTCTGCTAAGCGCCTGGCCAACAAGCAGTTAGCAGCATACGTGCCGGGAATACGAGCATCTTCCCCGTATAACTCAAACACTTCATCGGGTTCATCAGATAAATCCATTGCGCCTGGCACCGAGGTCTGCATACGATACGCCATTTCGTACTGGGCGATGCGCGAGTCGATCTCGGGGTCCATGACTTTTTTATGCTCTTCTAGATGCATTTCTTTTAACGCATCGAGCATTTGGCGGCGGCTTTCTCGCGAAAGACCGTCTGGATCGTTTAAATACAACACGGGATCGACACCGCTTCGAAACTGAACCCCTTGGTGCAAAGAAGGTAGAAAACCATTGCCCCAAAGCCGCGAATAAAGGGGTTGATCACCGTTGCGGCTTCTTGAAAGCAACACGGTGAATGTTGGCAAGTTTTCGTTCATTGAACCGAGTCCATAACTCATCCACGATCCAAAAGAAGGCCTTCCGGTCTGTTGCGATCCAGTTTGAAAGAAGGTTATGGCCGGGTCGTGATTAATGGCTTCTGTATGGATCGAGCGAATCACACAAATATCGTCGGCGATGCTAGCGGTATGCGGAATGAGATCCGAAAACCAGCCACCTCCTTTTCCGTGTTGGCTAAACTTGAACTGTGAGCCTGCCATCGGGAGCGATTTTTGATTGGCCGACATACCCGTAAGTCGCTGTCCACCCCGAACCGAATCCGGCAACTCTTGTCCATTGAGTTCCTGGAGGGTGGGTTTGTAGTCCAACAGTTCTAGATGCGATGGTCCGCCACTCTGGAAAAGGTAAATAACCCGCTTTGCTTTAGGGAGAAAATGAGGTCCGACAGGGCCACCGCTAGCCATTCCGAGCGCACCCGCTCCGGTTGTTGCAGGCATGCCTAGGGCATCGAGCACGGTTCCAGGAGCCAAGATGGAGGCCAACGCAGCCGTCCCAATTCCTAAGCTGGCACGAGACAAAAAGTGCCGTCGTGAGCAATGAAATTTAATATCGTCGAATTCGCTCATGGTATTATCTCAAAACCTGTGTGGCATCGAAATTCAACAGGGTACTTGCCACCGTGGCAAACGCCGCAATTTCAGAGGCCTTCAATTGGGTATTGGATTTAAATTCGCCGGCTGACGCAAACAGTCGTGCACTTTTCTGATCTTGACCAAACCGGATGCGCTCTCGGTCTAGTAATTTTTGCAATGAAACCAAGTTCTCTGGCGACGGCTGTTTACCGGTTAGGCTACGGAATCCAAACCGAATGCGAGAATCATCCTCGTTTCCTCCCTCCGTAAGCATCCTTTCGGCCAGCAAACGGGCTGACTCTACGAATTGGGGGTCATTCATCAGCACTAGGGCTTGTAATGGGGTGGCCGTGCTTTGGCGTTTTATCACGCACAAATTGCGCTCCGAAGTGTCGAAATTCATCATTGCAGGCGGCGGAGTAGTTCGCTTCCAGATCGTATACATACTGCGCCGATAAAGGTCGTCTCCGTGGTCTTGGACGTATTTAGTTCCGTTTCTGGTGGCCTGCTCTGCCCACAAACCTGCTGGTTGATACGGTTTAACAGGCGGACCTCCAATAGTAGGTACCAACAGGCCGCTAGTCGCTAACGCGTTGTCGCGCATCATTTCCGCAGTAAGCCTGCGGCTAGGGCCTCTAGCCAAAAGTTTGTTTTCGGGGTCCTTTTCCCGCCTTTCTGGGTCGGCAAATGAACTCTGTCTATACGTAGCTGAAAGAACCAATCGCCGAAGCAACCCTTTTGTGTCCCATCCCGATTTGCGATATTCAACAGCTAAGTAGTCGAGCAATTCCGGATGAGTTGGAACGGCGCCCTGGGATCCAAAATTGTCTGATGTCCGAACAATTCCCGCACCAAAAACGTGTTGCCACAAACGATTAACCGCTACTCGTGCCGTAAGCGGATTCGCTTCATCAAAGAGCCACTTTGCGAGGCCAAGTCGGTTGCGCGGGAGGTCATCTGAAAACGGGAGAATGGCCCTAGGAGTGCCAAGCTCAACCTTCTCAAGGGGCTGATCATACTGGCCTCGATACAGCACATGGGTTTCTCGCGGCTCGGGTAGGTCCTTCATGACCATTACTTCCGGAGCATGCGTCAGGATGAGGTTTTCTTCCTCTCGCAGCTTGGTGACCGCTTTGAAGTTCGACGTATACGTAGCCGATTGAGTGGTCACAAAAAACGCTCTGAGGTCATCTGTCTCCGAAGCCGTGCCTGCCAAAACATGCACTTCAGGCTCGGTCAACGCCCTATTAAAGACCTTAAACTCGTCGAGGGTTACTCCATCGAGCATTTTTTGGTTGTTATCTGAAAAACCGAGCCTCAAATCCCCTGAACCGGCCCAGTTGGTCGAATCGCCCGTGGTTGGGTCGATGGTCACGGTCATACTTTTTTTGAGGTTGTCCGTAAGTACCCGCGATTGCATAGATTCGCCATCCATAAACAGACTAACTCCGGCGGCGCGACTCGAACCGTCGTACGTCATCGCAATATGATGCCAATCTCCAGTTGAAACGGAATCTTCGGTTTGAATGGCAATTTCGTTGTCCGGACCAACATGAACGAGTCTCGCCGTGAACGTATGATCTGGATTTAGAAATGCGTGATATCCTCGATCGCCATCAAAAAGGCCGCTTGTTTTAGCAATCAATGGACCAAAAGCATTCGGATCCTCAATTTTAAACCACAGGCTCAAACTAAATGCATCGGTTCGGTCGAAATGATGCCGTTTTCCACCCATGTCCAGCCAGCCATCGCCGACCAAAGTCATGGCTTTGCCGCGCGTTCCGTCTAGTCCTTTTACACCATCAACCACCGTAGGCAAGTTGTCTTTATCACCCCAAAAATATCCCGCACTATCGGGTTGCACCAGGTCAGTTAAGGTCAGCAGATCGTCCTTTTCAACAAATTCCTCAATTGGGTAGTAGGCGACCATGCCTTGCGGCTCAACCAAAACATTGGAAGTGTGGCTTTTAAACCAGGCCTGGTACTCATTGTCATACAACGAGTTAGCAGGATTTAGACCAGGTGCAATTTTGGAAATTTCGCGTTTGATCTCCGCCAGTTTCTTTTCGTCTACTTCAGTGGTCAGAATTACTGTTGGGCTGGCTTCTCCTGCATATGGGATATTTCCAATTTCGTTCACGCTGTTGAAAAAGCCGAACAATTGATAATATTCAGATTGAGAAATGGGATCGTATCGATGATCATGACACCGAGCGCATTCTGTGGTAATTCCCAAGAACGCTTTTCCAAATGTATTGGTACGATCTGCGACGTACTCGACGCGATACTCCTCAAGGACAATTCCGCCTTCTTGGCTCTGCAAGTGGTTTCGATTAAATCCGGTCGCCAATATTTGATCGCGCGTAGGGTTTTCCAACAAATCCCCAGCGAGCTGATCTGTTACAAACTCATCATAAGGCATGTTGGCATTGTATGACCGAATCACCCAGTCTCTCCATGGCCACATATTGCGCCAACCATCATCTTGATACCCATGGCTGTCGGCGTATCTAGCCAGGTCAAGCCAATCCACCGTCATTCGCTCACCATACTGGGGCGATGCAAGGAGTCGGTCCACGATTTCTTCGTAGGCCTGATCCCTCGTATCTGCTAGAAATGAATCCATCTCGGCCAGAGTAGGAGGGAGTCCGGTAAGGTCAAACGATACGCGTCGAAGCCACGTTTCTTTGGAAGCTTCTTCGGCAGGCGCTAGGCCGTTTCGCTGTAATCCAGCTAGAATAAATTTGTCTAGGTCATCCTTAGGCCAGGTTTTGTTCTCAACGTTCGGTACGACCATGGCTACCGGTGCTGTCAATGACCAATGCGATTCATTCTCTCCACCTTGTTCAATCCACCGAACAAGAACGGCCTTTTCCTCGATTGTCAACGATAGGTTGGATTCGGGCGGCGGCATTCGGTATTCAGGGTTGTCCGACAAAATGCGATGATACATTTCGCTTCCACCCAGGTTACCACCTTTTACAGCTTGACTTCTTTTACTGCGGATAAGTGCTGTCCGTAGGCCTTCTGGTGTGTCAAAATGAACATTGGTGACCCTTCCTTCGACATCTGGACCATGGCACGAATAACACCGGTCAGACAAAATGGGTTTAACGTGTAAGCTGAAACTGATTTTTTTAGGAATACGCGATTCGGCCTCGAGGATTTCTGCGGGCTTTTCGACGGAACATCCGCCCAAAATCAAGACAAAAAACGCAATATATCTCGAGAAATTCCCCATTTAGAATCTCGAGCCTCTTATCCAGGTGTCAGATCTGGCCCAGGAGTTATCGAAGTCACTCTGCAGCGCTGTGTCGGTTTTATTCTGACCTTTTAAGGCCTCTAAAAGGCCAAATAATGACCACCCATTGCGGGGATGATCTTCCAGTTCCCTTCGATAGACCTCTTCTGCCTTCGCAAACGCTCCTTGCTCAAGAAGCAGCGCGCCTAACCAGTGCCTTGCCGCGAAGGGGAGCGGCTCAGGTTCGTCATAAGCTAATTGGTCTTCTAGTTCGACTGATTGCGTAAATGCCTTTAGGGCTTCATCAGAGTCGCCATTTTTACGATGGATCTCGCCCATCAAAATATTTCCAAGCGTACCCAACAAGTGTTCTGCAGCATGTCCCCGAAATGATGCCTTGGAAGAGTCGGCGGCCATCAATACCCGCATCGCGTAGACTTTTGCAAAATCTGCATCGCCTTTGCGAAGAGCTGCATACCCCTTGGCAAAATCCCACATGCCTCCATAAATATCGCTGTCCGATCGTTTTGATAGGCCATCAATTTCATCAAAACGACCAAACCGGATTAAAGTAAGGGCGGAATAAAGGTTGATTCCTGTTAACGTCTCGTAATCCCGTCCGGCTTGAACGGCAATGGCTCCTTGGCCGTCCATCGAGGCTGCAAAAAGCAGCATATGGAGGTTATGATTGGGGTAAATAGCAAAACCTTCGTTGATCGCGGCTTTTTGGTCGGAATGCCAAGCTTGAATGTTTGATCGAACGCCGTCACCCCATCGACCCACCTGATTCCAAGTATGGGAAGGCATGTGGTTGATATGGCTTGCACCCGGAATGGCATTTCCTAGATATTCAGCGCACGCCTCAGCCAATTCAGGCGTTTGTGTAGATTCGGTGGCATGGATAAAAAGATGACAACTTCCGGGATGCTGAATATCCTGCTTGAGAACGCTTTGGAGGACTTCGTGAAGGCGGATTACATCGGGGTCGTTCACGTCTCGGGTGCCGCGCCGGTTTTCTAGGAGAAAGAGGGCTTCGCCGTACATGGTTACGGCATCTAAATCATTGGGGAAACGATTCGCGACTCCTTCCATGGCCTTGGCATAAGCAGAATCTTGTACTGCACGTGTGTCTGGGTTAAAATCGGCCACATAGCGCACCGACATGGCTTCGATAAGCGCCTTTTCAACGCCATTTGCCGATTGTGCTTTTTTGACGGCCTTTTGAATCGCTGTATACGCCCGTGGTGCTTCGTCCTTTGTCATCGGACCGTTTAAATACGATCCCCAAGCCCAAGCCTCGCCCCAGAAACAGATTGCGCAAGTAGAATCCGCCTTCTGGGCCTCCCGAAATGACCGAGCTGCATCTACTTTCGTAAATGCATACATCATTTGAATGCCTTGGTTAAAATACGTCTGAGCGCGCTCGTTTTGGGTGGAGATGGTCCTCGTGAATGGTCCTAGCGCTTTGGAATACAAGGCAAACGGTTCATCAAAACCATCTGGATAGGAAACGTTTTGAGCCGAAACCAAACCGCTCAATCCGATACAGAAAAACAGCAAAATAAATGGGCGCACAGGTGTAGTAGTAGTCTGAATAAAAAGTCACGATCTCGTATACCGAAAGAACAGTATAC
>CALFHN010000181.1 GCA_937876355.1 uncultured Bacteroidota bacterium
AATCGTATTCCGTAAGCATATTTCTGATCACCCAATCGCTCCAGCCAATGCGCGGCCATGCGCCCCTGCCCAGATACCGTAAGCGAAGGCACATCTGCCCAATTCACAAACCAATCGGCTCCCGAAGAAATTGTTTGAGGACTAGACCACGCCGATCCCTCAAGACGCGACCACATAAAAGTAGTCGTATCGCCCTGACGTTCCAGCCATGAAGCGTACACTCCACCTTCAGGACTTTTCGTCAAAAAAGGTTCTCCTGCGATCCCGTTTGTCGGAAATGGGATGGAGGTGACGTCCACGACCTTAATCGCAGCTGAGTCGTGCTCAGCAGTCACCAAGTAGAACCCTGTGCAGGCCATCAAAATAAAAATCGCACCTAAGACCTTTTTCATCTTCCGTATCCTCTGTCGATAGCAGCCATTATATCTGGAGGAGTCCATCCCGGAGGTTTCATCCATTTCCCGTCTTCACGACGATAGCTACCCTCGCCAAACTTGCGCAAATTGGACGCGTCCACTTCCTCAAGTAGGGGTTCGTCGTCCATTCCAAATGCGATCAATGTCCCAATCGTCACAACTGAGATGTCTGCACAGCCGTCCGCTACCTCCTGCATGTTCACGGTATCGGAAGCGCTATAAACTAGTCCTTCCTCGAGTAATTCTACCCCTTCGATGTGAACATGCACACCAAGCGCTTCGACCGTTTCCAAAGCTTCTTCAAGAATCAGCTTCGCTCGTAATATTCTTATTTTGGAGTCCGGAATCGTAGCAATTTCGGGCGTAGCCTGCCCAACTTTTTGCATAAAGGCCTTAACTCGATCGTAATGTGCGGTGGGCATGTTGAGCTTGAATTGGATTGGTTTTAAATCAGGTCAAAACTACCTCGTCGGAGGCACAATTGCGACCACTGAGGCCGTCAAACCTCCATTCATAATCACTTTTTTACTAATCCCAGTGGAGCATTTCCGATTCCCGGCCAAATTCGAATCATCCCAAACAGGACCCGAATTGAAATCCATACGCCGGTTATAATCCAAATCGAAAGAATACTTTGCCCAAAGATCCAGGCCCATCCGTATAACAAAACGACACTAACCACCGTGGCCGAGGCAGTGACATTTCGCAAAAACCTAAAGTCTGACGTCCCCCAATGAATCCCGTCGGTACCAAACGCCAACGCATTGACGGGCTGCATGACCATGGCGGCCACCCACGGCGCCCAAAATAAGTGACGGGCAGATTCGGGTACTAAAAGCGCCGCAATCCAACTTTCTCCGACCCACATGAACACGAATAACACAAATCCGAAACCAAAAGACCATTGCAGCACCGTTTTGGCAACCCGGCGAGCCATCGTGATGCGATCGTTCCCAACAAAAAACCCGACTAAACTTTGGCCAACCAGTGCGAAAGAATCCAAAAACAGGGCTGTAAAGATCCAAAACTGCCGGATGGCTTGGTGAACTGCACCTGATTCTGCTCCCAGAAGAGTCGCTTCGCGCGTTCCCACGATCAAAAACAAGGTCAACATCCCGGTCCGGATGAAAAGGTCACTGCCCGTTCGAAACAGCCGCGCCACCCGTTCCATATTCCAGTTCCACTGAACCTTGAGAGATTTATGCACAACTATAATTGTGGCAGCAGCTCCCAACCACTGCGAAATACTTGTCGCTGCGGCGGCCCCTTCAATCCCGTATGCTGGAATAGGTCCCCAGCCAAATATTAGAATGGCATCTAGAATCACATTGAGGAGATTAACACCTACGGCGATCCAGAACGGAGCCATCATGTGTTGAACTCCGCGAAGCGCTCCAAAGCCAGCAATCGTGATTAAAATGGCCGGCGCGCCAATCCACCGGATGGTGATATAGGAAACCGCTGCTACTTCAATATCTCCCGAGGCCCCCAAAAGCCGCGAAATAAATGGCGTGAGAGGCCAAAAAGCCACTGCTGCAAATACCCCCATCGACCCGGCCACCAGAATGGCCAAACCTGAAATTTGACTCCGGAGCTCTGCGTTTCCCTTCCCGTGGGCTTTGGCAACGTCGGTTTGAGTAGCAATCCCAAGAAAATTGAACATCCAAAAAATGGAGGACAACACCATCGTGCCCACCCCAAGAGCAGCCAAATGGGAAGCGCCCAGTCGTGCTATAAACGCCGTGTCGACCAGTCCGGCAAGCGGCTCGGCAATCAAGGAAAACAGGACGGGCACCGTCAATTTTAGCAGTGTTCGGTGCGGGGCCGTTTCAAAAGGATGGCTGGACGACGAAATGGAAACGTTCAAGAAATAACTGGCCCGTTCTGGGTGGAAGAGATAAAATAAATTAAGGCTTGGATCACGATGTTACAGTATCGATGTTTAGCGAAGATCGGTTCCCCGTTTTCTGCGCCCACAGACCCCTGAGGACACAACACCATCCTCCAGGGCTACCAATCATCTAGACCTATGAAGCTGCACTTGATTTCAGTCACCTTGCACTGCATTAGCGCCATGTGGCTCGTTATTGTGTTTTTGTTAATGTGGGCGCCAGCCGAGGCGTTTGCCCAAACAACTGGAGCTGTGTTTGGAACTGTCACGGATGCCGAAACGGGGACGCCGCTTCCCGGTGCAAATGTGCGGCTCGTGGGCAACTTTTCTACTGGCAAAGCAACCGATCGGCAGGGTAAGTTCGAAATTGCTCTCCCCCAAGGTTCCTACGTCCTTTCTGTTTCATTCGTTGGCTACGAAACGAGTCCCGATCACGCCCTTGAAATTAAATCTGGCGATAGACAGGAATTAAATACAGCCCTTCAGCCTGGCGATTATTTAATCAATCCCATCACGGTCACGGCCTCCCGTCGACCGGAAAAATTGTTAGACGCCCCCGCATCTATTACCGTATTGGAGGCGCGAGAACTCGAGACTCGTACGGCCCTCACTGCGGCCTCGCATCTGTCCTCCGTGCCCGGTGTCGATCTCATCACTACGGGGTTGGTTTCGTCTCGGATAGTGATTCGAGGTTTTAACGACAACCTCGCCACCTCGCTTTTGACCTTGGTCGACAACCGGATTGCCGCCGCACCCTCGGTCCGGTTGACCGCCCTTCAACTCATCCCGATGTCCAATGGCGATTTGGACCACATTGAAGTGGTGTCCGGTCCCGCTTCTGCCCTTTATGGACCAAATGCAGCCAATGGCGTGGTGCATATGGTGACCAAAAGCCCTTTTGAGTCGAGAGGTACCATAGTGAGCCTTGCCAGAGGGCAACAAGACGTCGCTTTGGCATCCATTCGGCATGCCGGCACGAGAGGCACGAAGTTTGGATATAAAATATCAGCTCAATATTACACGGGGACCGATTTTGAATACAGTGATCCGGAAGAAATCGAGGCGCGGCGACAGGCCTTGCAGGCCGGAGCCGCGTCTGAAAACCTCTTAATCGGCCGCCGGAATTTCGGCGTGAAAAACATGGCCTTCAGCTCTCGTTTTGACTACCGATTTTCACCCACTACCTCGCTCATTTTGAACGCCGGGGTTACCCGCGGAGACAACATTGAAGTCACTCCGACGGGGGCTGCTCAGGTCGAAAATGCCCGCATTTCATACGGTCAACTTCGGTTTCGGTCTGGGCGATTATTCGCGCAGACGTACGCCAACTTGATGAACTCGGGGGCGTCCTATTTCTTACGAACTGGAGAAGTATTTAGGGATATATCCAGGCTTTTTGTGGCCCAGGTTCAACACTACACGGAGTTAAGCGAAAAACAGCTTTTTACCTATGGATTGGACGGCTTTTACACTATTCCGCAGGGCGAAGGCACGGTAAATGGAAGAAATGAGCAGGACGATAACGTAACCGAAGTCGGCGTTTACCTTCAATCCGAAACCCGTTTGTCCGAGCGGTTTAATGTGGTGGGTGCGGCGCGCGTCGACTACCACGATAAATTAAATTTGTACACCTTTTCGCCGCGCGCCGCAATCGTCTTCAAACCAGGCAAATCCCACACCACCCGATTTACCTTTAATCAGGCTTTTCGCACCCCCCTGCCCAACGATCTGTTTACAGACGTTTTAGGCCGCGGCGACGTTTTCACGCTGGGAAGAATGGAACCCCTGCTCGGCTTCGCCCCCACCACCGATCTTCGGGTCCAAGGCATGGCAAATGGTTTTCATTTCGAAAATGGAGCCAACGGACTTCCGCGTTTCAGGTCCCCATTTGCAGCCCTCGATCCACGAAATCTGGCACCATCCGATTTTATCGATCAAAACGATCCCGTTTTCACCAATGTGATGTGGGACGTAGCCCGCCAGTCCACCATTGCCGGTTTGGCGGATAATCTAGTTGTACAAGGAGTCCTGACTGAGGCTCAAGCTCCCGCACTCACAGCAGCGCTGGAAGCTGTTCTCCCGCAAGACGTTACGGGTGTTACCAATTCGATGCAGATCTTGAATTTGGACAGTCAATCGTTTCTTCCCGTCCAAGAGGTGCACGACTTTGAGAAACTGGACGTGGTGCGAACCAGAACGTTAGAGTTTGGATACAAAGGCATCATCGCGGGCGGGATTGTAACCTCTTTGGACCTGTACCAATCGGAAGTCAGCAATTTTATTGGACCCTTTGCGGTGGGTACCCCAAATATTTTTTTAGAAAGTGGCTCGCTGAACCAATATTTAATTCCGGCCATTCGTAGTGCGCTTCAGGATCCAGCCAACGCAGAGGCAGCCCAGGCCCTCGCTCTACTTGATACCGCGCCGCAGGTACTGGGCAACTCCGACGGCGATCCATCAACCGAATTATCCTTTTTAGTGGCTGCAGGCGTGGCGGGGGCTATTCCATTTGGAACGGTATCGCCAACCGAAGCTTTTGACCCAACCGCCGTGATGCTCATGCGCCGCAACTTCGGCAAGGTCACGGTGCGCGGCCTCGACCTCAATGTGATAGCCTTTTTGAGCCGCCAGCTCCGAGTTGGCTTGATGTACTCGTGGTTATCAGACAACTACTTCAGAAACGTGGCAGGAATTGACGACATCTCGCTCAATGCACCTCGAAATAAAGGTGGAGGCCAGATCTTTTACGAAACGAAAGATGGACGACTCGGCTTTTCAATTCGAGGACGATTTGTGCAGGGATATTCGGTTCGAAGCGACGTATACGTGGGCGAAGTTGAATCCTTTGGCGTCTTTGATGGCTCTTTTCACTACGAAGTGCCGTTTTCAAAAAACACACAGCTCAACCTTACCATTCAGAATCTGACGGACAACAAGCACCGAGAATTCGTGTTTGTGCCAGAGATCGGGAGGCTGACAATGCTTCGCCTAACGCACGAGTTTTAGAAACGATATCGCCCGACGGGCTACACGCATAGTGTTTTCTGGGCCGAGGGCATCGCCGACAATGACATGATTGTGCGTATCTAGGGCATTCAACACCACCACTGAATCCTTTCTAGCGCTGCTTATTTCCTCATAAAGCCCTACCGAGATATTCTGGTCAACCACCTTATCCGAGGGGGAATAAACCATAAAAGTTGGGATGGTAATGGACGAGAAATCTGACGTTCGGACCACATCAACCAAGGCCATCATCTGTAGTAGGACATCTGTACCATATTCATTGGTGTTCGAAATCCGATGTAATTCATTTTGAGGCTCGTAGCTGCGCGAATCTCCTATAACAATTTTCATCAAACTGCGTCCCCAAGGCCACAAAAGCATATCTGATTTGGAGTCAGCGGGCCCAAAATTAGGGCTAATCCACACCTGACCGGCCCAGTTCGACGTCAAATCTGGCTGCAATGCTGCCCAAGCCACCAACGTAGCCCCGGTAGATGTCCCAATTAGAATCACCTTTTCACCGATAGCTTCTCCAATCCGAATGGCTTCGACCGTGTCTTGGATCCATTCTTGGGCTTTCGCTTCCCCCAAGGCCTTGCCATCCTGGCCATGTCCTCTAAGCCGCGTATAAAAAAGGTTGGCGCCAAAAGCAGCCGCCACTGAATCTGAAAACGGGGTTGTTTCGAATCTGGATGATGAAAAGCCGTGAATATATACAACCGAAAACGGAGTTTTTGAATGGTTTGAATCCGCCCAAATCACCTGTTTTTGCAATTCTGGACGCAAATTTGGCACCCTACTTTCAGATTCTGCCAACCATGCATCAATCTCTTCTGGGACACTCGGTTCGGACCACGACACATCAATCTCAACTTTCGGCCCACTTATCGCAAGCAAAACGAAAACAATCAGTAAAACCAGGATGATTCTTGGACGAGTATTTTTCATGCTAAGCTATCTGCGAAAAAGTCTGTCAAAATCATGAACCCTTCCATTAAATTTTTGGCTGATGCCATCGACCCATTCGAAAAGTATAAAATTATGGCTGAGCGTTCCATCTCTCAGGTCTCGGATGATGATTTATTTCGAGTACTGTTTGAAGATGAAAATTGCGTCACAAAATTCAAAACATGGCCCTCCTATAAAACATTGACCTTCGATGTGAAGTATATTTGATGCGGAACTCTGGGCGGCTCTCGTCTTAGAGTGCCTTCCCCGGATCAGGTTTATAAAGAAGTTATTCCAGATAGTTAATGAGCGTACTAAGTGGAGTTTGGGCGGCGTCAATCACCCCCCTGTCCTCGGACCTTTCCCCGGATGCTGACCGGTTGGCCCGGCACATAAACTGGCTTCATTCTGAAGGCTGTCATGGAGTAGTATTGTTTGGTACAACTGGCGAAGCCAATTCGTTTTCAGTTGCGGAACGGCGTCGCTTGCTTGAGCAGTTGTTTGAAAAGGGAATTGATCTCTCAAAAATAATTGTGGGAACGGGTTGCAGCGCCGTTCCAGACTCCGTCGAGCTTTCTCAGCACGCCGTCGATGCTGGATGCGCAGCCGTTCTTTTACTCCCGCCGTTTTATTACAAGACAGTTTCGGATGATGGGTTGGTAGCCGCCATCTCATCCACCATTGAAAAAGTGAACCGGGAGTCAATGAAGGTCATCTTGTATCATTTTCCCAGAATGTCAGGAATTGGATACTCCGTTCCCGTTATCCACCGGCTCAAAGACGAATTCAAGTCCCAAATTGTGGGTATAAAGGATTCGAGTGGGGACACCGATAACTTGACGCACTATTGCCGCGAAATCGAAGATTTCGCGGTCTTCGCGGGCTCGGAAGCACTGCTGCCTTATGCCATTCGAGAAGGTGGTGTCGGCTGCATATCAGCGACCGCCAATGTAACCTCGCGCCTCGCCCGCGCCGTGTATGATGGAGAAAAGGGCCAAGCCGATCAAATGATCAAGGTTCGAAAGGCCCTCGAAGCACTTCCCTTTGTTTCAACCATGAAACATCTGTTGGCCGAATTTCACCACGAACCCGGACTCAAACGAGTCCGTCCGCCGATAACCGAGCTTACGCTCGCTCATCAACAGCGACTCGAACAAATTATCGATTCCACAGGGACGCTTCCCAATTTTGCGGAGCCTTCCCTTGTTTTGAGAGCAAAATCGGCTTAGATCTTCAAAAAGGGTAGCCTGAATCCCCCCGTTCGCTTACATTCAATCGAACATTAAACCGACTCGATTCATGTTACGACGCTCCCTTTTAGCTTTCAGCCTTTTCCTTGTGTTAGCTGCCTCCCCCATCGCCCAAGAACGAATCATTGGATTCTCCGAAACCGGATCCGACGTTCAACACGCTTTGGAAGCCAAATTTGACCGGCTGCTCAACCCATCTGACTTAGACGGATGGATGAAACACATGACCTCCAAGCCGCAACACGTTGGGTCGCCGATGAGCAAGGCCAACGCGGAATATGTGGCCGATCTGTTCAATTCTTGGGGTTATGAAACCGAAATCGAAGTGTTTCACGTCCTCTTTCCGACTCCGCTGGAGCGCTCCCTCGAGCTCATAGCCCCTACGCGTTACACCGCCATCCTAGAGGAACCTGTATTGGCTGAAGACGCGACGTCTGGCGTACGGGAAAATATGCTCCCACCTTACAATGCCTATTCCGCTGACGGCGACGTCGAAGGTGAACTCGTTTTTGTGAACCAGGGCATCCCAGCCGATTACGAAGAGCTCGAACGAATGGGAATTTCGGTCGAGGGCAAAATTGTAATCGCCAAATACGGCGGATCGTGGAGAGGAATCAAGCCCAAAGTTGCTTACGAACATGGTGCAATTGCCACCATTTTATACTCAGATCCTCGCGATGACGGCTACTTCCAAGGCGACGTTTACCCGAAAGGACCTTACAAAATGGCGATGGGAGCGCAGCGCGGTTCGGTAGCCGATATGCCGCTCTACCCAGGAGACCCGCTCACCCCGTTTGTGGGCGCAAAAGAAGACACCGAGCGCATGACGCCGGAAGAATCTCCAACCGTCATGAAAATCCCGGTGCTCCCGATCTCTTATCAAGATGCTCAGCCCCTACTCGCGGCTATTGAAGGCCAAGTGGCGCCAGCAAGTTGGAGAGGCGCCCTCCCCATAACCTACCACATTGGCCCTGGACCCGCCCGCGTACACCTAAAGCTGAAATTTAGCTGGGACATCGTGCCGGCATACAATGTGGTTGCCCGCATAAAGGGCACCGAGTTTCCGGATGAATGGATCATGCGCGGCAACCACCGCGATGGATGGGTATTTGGCGCCGCAGACCCCATAAGCGGTCAAGTAGCGATGCTCGCAGAAGCTCAAGCCATCGGAAAACTGGTAAAACAAGGCTTCAAACCAAAACGCACCATCCTATTTGCTTCTTGGGACGGAGAAGAACCTGGGCTTCTCGGATCGACCGAATGGGTAGAATACCACCGCGATGAGATCGACGAAAAAATGGTTGCCTACCTGAACACCGACGGCAGTGGACGTGGATTTCTAGGCATGGGCGGGTCGCACACCATGCAGGCCTTCATCAATCAAGTTGCCGGGGATGTCGAAGATCCTCAGACTGGCGTATCGGTTCTGGAACGCCGCCGAGCTCGCGATCTAGCCAACGGATCGAGTACGACGCCAGAAACGGGTGATATTCCAATTGACCCACTTGGATCGGGTTCAGACTATTCCCCGTACCTCCAGCACATGGGCATCGCTTCACTTAATATTGGATTTGGCGGCGAAAGCGGTGGCGGCTCGTATCACTCCATTTTTGACTCCTACGACCATTACAAACGTTTTGGCGACCCCAATTTTGCATACGGCGTTACGCTGGCCAAAGTCATGGGCCGCTCTACGCTGAGACTGGCCAATGCCGACATCCTCCCCTTCCGCTTCGAGACCTTTGTGAACCACGTCGGAGTGTATGTCGAAGAGATCGAAAAACTGGTCGAAGACACGCGCACCTCAACGGAAAAACACAATAAGCTGGTGAAATCTGGCGCCTTCAAATTGGCTCTTGACCCCACAGAGTCCATTTTGGCGCCAAAAGCCAAAGAAGCAGTACCCTTTATTTCGTTTGCCGTTGTCAAAAATGCAATGGTTGACCTTGTTGCAGCAGCCAAGGATGCCGACACGGCGGTTGCAAGTGCCGAAGCGTCCGCCGCACTGAACGTGGCCATTGCTCAACTTGAGCGCGCGATGGCATCGGACAAGGGCCTCCCTCGCCGCCCGTGGTACCGCCACCAAGTGTATGCTCCAGGATTTTACACCGGATACGGGGTTAAAACCTTGCCGGGCATCCGCGAAGCTGCCGAGGAATTAAAGTGGGATGAAATGAACCAGCAAATGATTCAGGTCGCGGAAATGCTAAAAGCCGTCACCAACGCCATGAATACCATCAAAAATGCCGCTTCGATGGGTGAAGTCAAGAGTCCGAATCGGTAGTGACGCTCACAAAACTCCAAGGGACATTCGCTTTGCAATGATCGATCGTAGGATTAAGCCGCTGTTTTACAGGAGCAAATTTGTACGATCGTTCGTATTACTTTTTATCATGGAAATGTCAGTACATAACAAAGAAGATATTCTCGAACGATTGCGACAGTTGGGGCCGGAACTTCGCGAATTAGGCGTGGAACGACTTGGCCTTTTCGGCTCGTTTCAAAGGGGTGATTCACATGACAAGAGCGATGTCGATTTACTAGTCGAATTTGTGCCCGGACGCAAAAATTTCGAAAGTTTTATGAACGTGAACTTCCGATTGGAAGACATTCTTCAGCGTCGTGTCGAACTGGTTACAAAAGAATCACTAAGTCGACATATTGGACCAATTATGAAGCCTCCAGAAACCGACGCTGGAGCCACTCTTATCCTGCGTACCAAGGCAATTCCCACCAGGATACATACTGGACATCTTTAATCTTCAAGGTCTTGTCTCCGCCGTAAATCAATCGTGCGGGTCCCGCTTCCTCACCTGCCACGCCCCTCCACCAATCCAAACTGCGAGTATAGTCAGACGCGATGGTCCGCCCCGACTTTATTTCAACCGGCACCAGTTTTTGGCCTTCTTCGATTATCACATCTACTTCGTGACCTGCCCTGTCCCGCCAAAAATACAGATTATTTCGGCTGCCAGAATTTAATCGGTTTTTGAGCATTTCAGACACTACAAACGTCTCAAAAATAGCTCCTCTCAGATGATGCGTTTGTATTTGTTCACCTGAATCGATACCAAGCAAATAACACATCAACCCAGTGTCAACAAAATACAATTTGGGTGCTTTTATGATGCGCTTGTTGAAATTGCGGTGATGCGGGTACAATAAATGGATGATGTAACTGGCTTCCAACACGGATATCCACGTTCGAATGGTTTCGTGATTCACTCCGACATCTTTAGCCAAGCTGGAGGCATTCAGAAGTTGCCCAGACCTTCCCGCACATAATTGAATGAATCGAAAAAAATCCCGTAAATCCCGCACGTTAACGAGTTGCCTAACATCCCGTTCAACATAGGTTGATGTGTAATCTCGATGCCAAGCATGAATCCGTTCAGCCTGATCATAAAGCCTCGGATATCCTCCCCTAAACAGCCACTGATTCAGATTTTGTTCAATCCGACTGCTCCGCTTTAATTCAGACAAACTCAATGGCAAAAGAGTTGTGAGTGCAATGCGTCCTGCTAAGCTTTGCGTTACTCCCTGCATCAGGCCAAATTGTTGAGAACCTGTTAGAATAAAACGACCCGTTTGCCTGGAGTTATCAAGATTCGATTGCAGGTAAGAAAAGAGATCTGGAACGCGTTGTATTTCGTCTAGAATAGCCCCATCGGGAAACTGATTTAAAAATCCACGAGGATCTTCTTCGGCAAACCGCCTTATATCGAGGTCTTCTAACGTAACATACGGTTTGTCAGGAAACGTCATCCGAGCAAGCGTCGTTTTACCTGACTGCCGCGGTCCAGTAATACCAACGGCCGGCATTTCGCGGGCCGCGCGAAGGATTTCTGATTGAAGTTCTCGCTGAATCAATGGACGCGGTTCATGGTGCGCTATTGTGTTTGCTATGGTGTTTTGTGTTCCCATTTGACCCACATTACGAAGAGACGTAACTAACTCTCAACGTGTGTTCTGCTATTTTTTATTCTTATTCGCATTTAGCACGATTTTAGGCTTACTCTGTTCCTTAGTCAATCTGATCTGATTATAGTTGAATTACCTTTTTGGGCTTTTTGACAATTTTTAGCAGTTATGGATGCACCTTACCTATTTGTGCTATTTTTTATTTCTATTCGCATTTAGCGCGAACCACGGCCCCAAAGTATTGAGGGCAATCACAGCAATTCCATCATACCCCATAATTGAACTATATCATGTCGCATAATTTAATTTGTAACGGAATCGTTTGCTTGAGGGTGGACAAAACTGAATGTTGGGATTGCGGAAGATTGTGAGATGATTTGGGGCACAGGAGTGCATTTTTGCCGCGCTTGGAGTCAAATCGGCCCCATTCTTTTAGTGGAGACCAAGCTTGTTTATTGCCGCGCGAGTGAACCGGGTCCTAGGCCAAAGTGGCACGATCGTCCGGATGGCTGAAGTGGTTCTAAAAAACTGGACAGGGTCTTTTCTTCTTTGATCGCTTCAAGGGCGACTTTCGCCTTGAATAGCGAACTGTGATTCCGTCGCTTACGTCTCATCTTTTCCTCGTTCGATTTGAGTTGATAAGATCGCACGATTCCACCTTATTTATCCATCAATCTGTCCAGCCATGTGGGACCACCTCAGGTCATTCTGGTCCCAAAGCACGATAACGGCTGGCGGATTTACGGCGAGCGAACGCTCACCTAACAGAAAAGTATTTGATTCCAACTGCTTCCGCCAGTTGTGCGAGTCCCTAACATTTGCACGGTGCGGCGAAATTATCAGCTGTTGAGAAATTTTTCGATGGAAGAATCGATGTCTTCTACAATTCGGCGGAGTAAAGAGGGTGAAATATCTCTGCCTTTGTGAAATGGAACCGTTGTCGCCCTACCGTCAGCATGCCTGAATTGCTTGTGGGATCCACGTTGCCGTACCTCGGCGAAACCAAGATTGATCAGAATGCGAATTACTTCCTGTGGTTTTAGTACGGGGACATTTCCCGTTTAGGCAACAGTAATACTTTGTGTCCCAACAAAGGCAGATTGGAGAATTGGTTCTGAGTCTTCAAATAACATTGATACGACCTCGACCAAATTTGCTTGTAGTTCGTCTAGTGAGGTTGCCTGAGAGTGTGCTCCGGGAAAACCGGGAATGTAACCGACGAATAGACCCGTTTCCTGGTCTTTTTCCACCACTGCGGTGAAGGTCCTGTTGTGCTGCTTTTTCATAACCGATGAGACGCGAGCAAAATGTGCAGGTTTCTTCAAATCAATTTTCCCCATAACATCGGTTCGTTCTTTGTGGCACTGGTCCAATGCCTTGCATGCAATTGTGACGTCTGTCATTTTTTCTGCGTAAGCACGATATGTTCGAGGTCAAAAGACACTATTATCAACAGCGTATAACTCATTTAAACGATGTCCTTGACACCAATGCTAAAAGTGCGTAATTGGTACTAGGAAATCCCGACTCAGTGTCGAAAGTTCGAATCGGAAAACGCGTAACAGATTTATTCTCATAGCATGAAACTATCCCGATCCCCCCTCAGCCCATGGCTTTTCGCACTTCTTGCCATCGCGGCTTGCAGCACCGAACCCGCCCCGCCGCCCAACATTGTGTTCATTTTTGCGGATGATCATGCCTCCGCTGCCATCAGTGCATATGGTTCGACTGTCAATAGGACCCCAAATATTGACCGATTGGCCGCCGATGGAATGGTGTTTGAAAATTGTCTGGTGACCAACTCACTGTGCGGGCCCAGCCGGGCAACCGTTTTGACCGGGAAGTATTCCCACATGAACGGTTTAATTGACAATGAAAGTGGGACTCAATTTGACGGCAGCCAGCAGACCTTTCCCAAGCTGCTTCAGGGCGCCGGATATGAAACAGCCGTCATTGGTAAATGGCATTTGGGCAGCGCGCCTACCGGCTTCGATTACTTCAAAGTGCTCATTGGTCAGGGACCGTACTACAACCCTCCCATCGGTTCGGTAACCGATACCACTAAGATCGAAGGGTACACCACGGATATCTTGACGGACCTGACGCTGGACTGGTTAAAGGGGCGAAAAGACCCTGCCAAACCCTTCCTGTTGATGTATCAGCACAAAGCGCCGCATCGAAATTGGCAGCCGGGCCCCGACCACCTTGACAGCTTTGAAGACCAAGAATTTGAGCTCCCTCCCACGTTTTACGATGACTATTCGAATCGTTCATCGGCAGCGGCTCAGGCTAACATGCGGGTGGACAACAACCTAAACGCAAACGATCTCAAGATCACCCCTCCCAGAAACCTGACTCCTGAGCAGCTAGCCAGGTGGAACGCGGCCTACGAACCTAGAAACGAAGCCCTGAAAGCCGCCGGCCTAACTGGCAAGGAACTAGACCAGTGGAAATACAACCGCTACATGCGCGATTACCTCCGCGCCGTTCAATCGGTGGACGACAACGTAGGCCGCGTACTCGACTATTTGGACGAATCAGGACTTGCTGAAAACACGATTGTGGTGTATTCCAGCGATCAAGGATGGTATTTGGGCGAACACGGTTGGTTTGACAAACGATGGATGTACGAACAATCCTTGCATACCCCGCTTATTGTGCGCTGGCCAGGCACTGTCCCAGAGGGCGTACGAAATGCAGACATCGTTTCTAATCTCGACTTCGCGCCGACCTTCCTCGAATTGGCCGGAGTGCCTGTTCCGGACGATATGCAGGGGCAATCGCTGCTTACCACCCTTCGCGATGGCCATGATCCCAACATGCGGGCCGATTTTTATTACCAGTATTACGAATTCCCAGCATCGCACTGCGTCCGGAGGCACTATGGCGTCCGAACCGATCGGTATAAGCTGATCTATTTCTACGGAATTGACGAATGGGAATTGTTTGACCTTCAAACGGACCCGGATGAACTGAATTCGGTGTATGGTACCCCTGAAATGGCTGACATCGAAGCGGGGCTAAAAGTCCGTTTAACAGAACTTCGAGAACAGTATCAGGTCCCGGAAGACACTCGCCCGATTCCCTCAGAGCCTTGCACCTCGGATGCAGAGGGCTGGGATGGATACGACGCAGAATAGGTTTTTTGGGGGCTTTTTTCCAGAGCATCAAGGTGCCGATCTCTCCCCTAAGGCCGGTTATGTTTGGTTAAAAATGGTCGATAACAAGATTGTGAAATCTATCACTTTCTTCTTACGACATTGTATTTAGCCCGGCGAACCCTTTATTCCTCTTTTTCCGCTTCAAATGTGCTTTCTAAGGCATGTTTTGCCGCGTTGTTCGTGTTGATGGCTTCGGTCAGTCTATCGCCCGAAATGGCCAATGCTCAATCGGCCACGGACCAAAAGGTCATATTTGTGAGCGTGGATGGATTGCGCTCGGACGCCATCACCACTCTTGGCCCCATAAATTTGCCCGGGTTCTACCGGTTTATCCAGAAAGGCGCGACTACGCTAAATGCCCGAAACGACCCAGACTACACGATAACCCTGCCAAATCACACGTCCATGCTCACAGGGCGGTTTGTGTCTGGGTCAGCCGGACACAATTGGACCAAAAACACGGATCCAAATCCGGGTGAAACCATCCATACTAATGCAGGAGCGTACATTCCTAGTATGTTCGACGTGGCCCACGATGAAGGCTTCAGAACAGGAATATTCGCTACCAAATCGAAGTTTGAGATATTTTTCACGTCTTGGGATGCTACAAATGGGGCACTAGACACTGTTTTGCCTGACTTCGGCACCTCAAAAATTGATGTAAGTGGGTTTGAATCTGGATCTGCAGACGTAGTTACGGCTTTTATCAACGCATCGGCCACGGAGCCCATCGATCTGACCTTTCTTCATTTATTTGATCCCGACCATGTGGGTCACGTCTCCGGCTGGAATCCAAACCCAGGGTCTGTTTACGCTGAGGCGGTACTGACTGTCGATGCCCAACTTCAGCGCCTATTCGCGTTTATTGAAGGCTCCGATTTATATCGTGGCAAAACGACGATCATTTTAACGGCCGATCACGGCGGCGTTAATCTTGGGCACTCGGATCCGCTACAACCACTCAATTTTATCATCCCTTTTTTAGTTTGGGGCCCAAACGTAGCTCCGGCGCAAAATCTATATGACCTAAACGCTTCCTCGCGCCGAAACCCACTCAGCAGCCATGTTGCTAGAAATTCTACCGCGCAAGCTCCCATCCGCAATGCCGATGGAGCAAACCTCGCTTTAAGCCTTTTGGGACTTCCCGGGGTTCCTGGCAGCACCGAAAACCCGGCTCAAGACCTCGTCATTCACTCGCCGGTGGTCATCAATCCGCTGGTTACCGTCTCCTTTCAGGACGGCGTTGAACCAACGCCTGAATATGATGGAACGCGAGACACCAAGATTATATCCGTCGATCCAACCACGGCTTACGGCCTAGATCCCATCTTAGAAATGGACTCAGAGCCAGATTACGGCGTTTTAATTAGCTGGGACCTAAGCTCAGTGCCCTCGACATCCCGATTGGTCGAAGCTGCACTCATCTTTGAAATAACCAACGTTACCAACCTGGATTACGAGTTTTACGCCGTCAATAGGTGGTGGGAAGAAGATGTAGCAACGTGGGTAAAAGCCAATGGCGATCAAAACTGGCAAACCGCGGGAGCATTGGGACCTTTGGACCACTCAGGGCAATCACTTGGGTCGATTACGGCGCGAACCACGGGCTCCTATCGATACGATTTGGGCACCCATGCCATTGCACAAATTCAGGATTGGATCGACCATCCAGGTACCAACTACGGCTTCATTTTTCAAGACTATCTTTCGGGTGATGATGGGCTGGACATGGCATCGCGCGAGGCTACCAACCCTCTAGAACGCCCGCGATTGGAACTCATTTATTCCTATCAAGAAGTCATACCGGTAACCCCAAATCCGCCCGTCGCCTCGTTTGAAATGCAGCTTGTGCGCGGCTCTGGAACGGTCGAAATGAGGGCCGATGCCACATCCTCCACCGATTCCGATGGTCAGATTGTTTCCTTTGATTGGGACTTTGGTGATGGAAGTGTGTCTTCTGGTTCGACCACGACGCACTCTTTTTCCACCGCCGGAAAGTACACAGTTACCCTGGGGGTAACCGATAATTCTGGTTTGACCCGCACGGTGTCGAAGGTAGTCATTGTGGACGCGGCGGGGGCGGGGGCGCGTGTTGCTGAATTTCAGGACGGAGTATCCCCCTTATCCACTTATTCTGGCACCAGGGACGCAAAATTACGCTCGGATTCTACCACGACTAACTTCGGAAGCTCGCTTTCCCTAGAAATAGATGGATCGCCTAGTGATGTAAGCCTAGTGGGATGGGACCTTACGGGAATTGCACCGGGCGTCAGCGTTACAGCAGTTTCTCTTATTTTTGATGTAGTCGACCCATCAACCGAAAAATATGGCGTGTTTGGCCTGTCCAAACCGTGGAGTGAAGCTGAGGCTACCTGGCTTGAAGCAAAATCTGGATCGGCTTGGGAAACGGCTGGTGCAGGCGGCGTGACCGACTTTTCACCCGTTAAACTAGTTGATGTAGGCCCCGCCCAACTTGGCACCGCGCGGGTCGGTCTAGGCGCAGACGGTTTGGCTTTGGTAGAGTCGTGGATCAATTCGCCATCAACAAATAACGGACTTGTATTCCGGGATTACCGCTCGTCTCAGAACGGGCTCGATTTTTCCTCCCGAGACGTTTTGGATCCATTACTGCGGCCACGGTTGGAAATAACGTATACCGATCAAAACATTGAGCCGCCGCCCGTGGATCCTTCGGCATCTTTACCCCCCGTAGCCCTATTTGACGTTCGTCTTGTTCGAAATGCAGGCATGATCGAATTGACGGCAGATGCTTCCTCCTCTCTTGATCTGGATGGACAGATTGTATCCTACGCCTGGGATTTTGGCGATGGCACAACGTCTGTTGGAGCGATGGCTGCTCATACCTTCCAAGCTCTTGGTACACACACGGTTACGCTTACCGTTACCGACAATTCCGGATTGATTGCGCAAATCGTTCGCCCCGTTGTGGTCGATGTCCACGGGGAAAACCAGCTCGGTTTTCAGGACGGCGTTTCTCCGATTGAGCGCTACGCGGGCACACGCGATTCCAAGATATTATCCGGCGCCAAAACCAGTAATTACGGAAACGATGCGGTCCTGGAGATGGACGGATCGCCGCAGAATGTAAGCCTAATTCAGTGGGATTTGAGTGCTATCGCGCCGGGCGTAGACGTCCTTGACGCCGTCGTGACATTCGAAGTAGTCGACCCAACGACCGAAAACTTTGGCATGTTTGCACTAAATGCGCCTTGGGAAGAAGACACGTCCACGTGGATGGAGGCCGCAAAAGGTTTCACATGGCAACTGGGCGGCGCTGGCGGCGAAAACGACTTTCTTCCGGCCTTAATGGCCGACCTAGGCCCTGCGCCTTTGGGTTCAGTGTCAGTGCCTCTCAACGCTGATGGCCTCGATAGGATTGAATCGTGGATTAATTCACCCAGTTCGAACCACGGGTTTATTCTTCGCGACTACGGCGCTTCGAGTGATGGTCTAGATTTAGCCTCCAGAGAGGCCATTGTGGCCGCTGCGCGGCCACGCATCCAGATCACGTACCAAAGCCAGCACCACGCAGAGCTTCCTGAGAAGCTCACTATTTCAGCGTATCCCAACCCATTTAGTGATGAACTGAGGATCGATTTGGCGAGTAGCATCTACCACGACGTCCGGGTCGAGCTCTTCGACATGCTCGGTAGGCGCGTGGCAGGCCGCGAACTGTCCGCCGGCATTATTTCCGGGCCTATCGTCCTGAACACGTCCGGGCTCGCAGCAGGCGTGTACGCACTGCGCATTATTGAGCACGCCAGCATTGTGTCTACGACTCGGATGGTGACTAAAGTGTACTAAGGAGGGGGTGTACTAAGCCACCGCCTTAGCATCTTTTGACTTTAACGGGTAGTTTTTGTTATTGTAAAAGATCAGTTCGATCACACACAAATTTATAGTCAGCGCCCCCTACCGAATGCGACGATTCCCAAAAACAGGCTCCTCTGGGCCCATTTTGGCTCTTTTTGCCCTCTTTCTCCTATTTGGGGCGGATGGTTTTGTGCTGCGTGCGCAGTCCTCTTCCGCCTTCGAAAACCAGGTGATTGTTGTCTCAGTTGATGGAATGAGGGCCGATTTAATCTCAAAATGGGGCTATTCCGTTCTCGACACCGAGGATTTTAATTGATGTTGGGATGGAGTAAACATAAAATTGGCTTACTGCTTTTCCTCCTAATGGGACTTGCTGCACCGTCAGTGGCGCAAGTTGATGGTATTCCGGATATCGAAGGACCTCTGCAACTGTTTTTGCTCCGCCAACAAGTTGCAGGGCAACTCGTTGGCGCGCATCTCTCCCATCGACCGGTTTCTGCATACGATGCTCGCAAGTATTTGCTTTCGATGAAAGGATTAACAGGAGTTGATGAACACCTCCGGCTACAATATTTAGGGATTGCTCCGTTTCCCGGGGCCAAAACCATCAATCGATTGTGGTCCGCCCTGTATAAGAATGGGCAAGACTTTTATTCAACGGGTGGATTCGACGATGATGATGTCCAGAGCACAGTAGAATCCTCGGACCAGCAACCATCATCCGAGAAAATCGATGAAGGCGCGCCCATCCCAAACACATCCGAATACCCTTGGGGCGACGCATACACGTTCCCCGATTCCTCGTTTTTTGGTGCTGGCGGTTCATTCGCGGTGCAGGATTCAACCTCTCCGGAGTCGCCCTTCAAGGTCGCATCCTCAATGCTTAATTCGCTAAACACTAGCGCATTCACTCAGCCCTACCATTCTTTTAATGCCTCTGGTTTCCCAAATCAAAAATCATGGGCCGTTCAGGTCAACCCTATTTTTTACATGAGTTCGGGAAAGGCCACGTTTTCATCGGATCCAAAAGATCGTAAATCAGCGGACGTATGGAGAAATACGCGAGGTATCCGGTTATCTGGCCACGTCGGCACCCACATCTACTTTGAAGGGCAGCTTACCGAAAATCAGGAAATGGTTGTTGACCCATCTATTGAAAACAGGACGTCTCCCGGACGCCCCTTCACCATTCCGGGAAAAGACGGAGCATATGATTGGATGGATACCCGAGCCGTTGTTGGCTTTCAGTGGACCCACTTTGATATTCGAATTGGAAGGGATAAAAACTTATGGGGATACGGATCACGAAGCGTCATGCTTTCAAACGCGGCTGCGGCCTTTGACCAAGTCCAGCTCCGGACTACGCTGGGGCCTTTTCAGTTTACCAACATTTTTGCTGCGCCCCTCAATTATGAAATCCCTCCCGGAGATCAACTGCGACTGAGGAAGTATCAGGCTTCTCACAGATTAGCCATAAAAATTGGAAAACGAGCCGAAATCTCGATTTTCGAAACAGTCATGTTCGGAACAGACTCCCTCCAAACCCGCTCTCGGTTCGATTTGGCCTATATCAACCCGATTATCTTTCTATCGGTAGCTGAAAGAGATCGTGGGTGTCCAGACAACTATATGGTCGGGCTATCAGGTTCAATCCGCCCAGACAATACTATTTTATTGTATGGAGAATTTTTACTTGACAATTTTAAAAGCGATAACAAAGGAAAGGGTTGGTGGGCTAATAAGTGGGCCTGGCAGGTAGGAGCATACTTGGCCAAGCTGCCAGTAAGGCGCGCAGACCTTCGGATTGAAATGGCGCGTATGCGACCCTTTCTCTATAGCCATAGCAACAC